>DATHNV010000027.1:0-7466 GCA_035485615.1 Acidimicrobiales bacterium | reverse complement strand
CCTTCGGGTACGACGAGGCCAATCTCCTCTTCGACTCGGTCCACGTGCGTCTGTCCATCGACCAGCCAGCGTCCGTCGCGGATCTTGACGATGGCCACCTCATCGTCTTCGTCGAACTCGTCGTTGAGGTCTCCCACCAGTTGCTCGAGGATGTCGCGAATCGAAGCGACACCGGCCACGCCGCCGTGCTCGTCGAGAATGAGGGCGAACGTGCGATGTTGTTTGCGCATCTCGCTGAGACTCTCGAGTAGGTCGAAGGTCTCGGGCAGCATGAAGGGACGCCGGATCTTGCGCGTGATCTCTTCGGTCGTGGGCAGCGACACGCCGATCGCACGCTTCAGGGTCGAACTGCGAAAGAGATCGTTGACGTAGATGACGCCTAGGACGTCGTCTAGGTCGTCGTCACTCACGACCGGGAAGCACGAGTGGCCCGTGTCGCGCACCGCTTCGGCGATGGCTTCGGACGTGACCGGAAACGTGACGTAGGCGACGTCGACGCGAGGGGTCATGACGTCGCGCAACTCCAACTCACTGAGTTGATCGACGCGCGCGTGGATGGCGGCCGCCTCGGGCGAGATCGGGGCATTGGCTTCGTGAGTCGACAGGCGCGCGCGGAGCCGCGCGAGGCCCGACGGGGGAGGCTTGGCGTCGCTCATCGAGCGTCGGTACTGCCGACGCGTACGGTCGCGGGTCGAAGCGACTCGTCCTCGTACGTCTCGCCGCGCAGCAATGCTCGCACCGCGGCGCGCATGCGCTGGGGGTCGAGAGGTTTGACCACGAAGCCGTCGGCTCCGGCTCGCCGGGCGAGAAAGACGTCCGGTCGCCGATCGAGCAGCATCAGCACGGCCACCGAATCCGCGGCGCCGTATGACTCGAGGTTGCGCAACTCCATGGTGATCGCCATGCCGCCCATGGACCCGATCTGCAGGTCCACGACGACCAGGTCCACGTCGCCGCGCTTCACGCGTTCGATGGTTTCGGGGCCCGAAGAGGCCTCTTCGATCAGGACGTCGGGTTCGGCGAGCATGGTCTCGAGTTCGCGTCGCAGCGAGGCCAGGTCACTGGCGAGCAAGACGGTAGCCACCGCATCAGCGTAGCGGAGTTGTGATTCGGGCTCTTTGGCTCACCGGCGCACGAGAAAAACTTCCCTTGTCACCGTCGAGAGCGATGGTTATCCTGCGAGACGGGGGTTACAGGGGGGTTTTCCGAATGTCGATGACGTTGGATTGGACGGTCGGCGCCGCCTGTCGAGGGAGCGAGGGCTCGCTGTTCTACTCGGCCGACAGCGTCGAACGTAAAGAAGATCGATTAGAGCGCGAACAGTTAGCCAAGCGCATCTGCGCTAGTTGCGGTGTTCGCGAGGCGTGCCTGCGCGCGGCGGTGGACCGCCACGAGTCGTATGGAATATGGGGCGGTCTGAATGAAGTGGAGCGACGAGCGTTAACGCGCGCGTGATCGAGTCCAACCCAGCTGCTCGGGGCTGACCATTGTCAGGACAATTAGCAGGGCGAACGTGACGATGTGCACGCCGGTGCAGTACAGACAGATCGCCCCGATGATCTCGACCTCGGCGTAAATCAGCCAGAGGACGAAACACATCGACACGATCGAGAGCGCAAAGCGCGCAATGTGGATCCAGCGAAACCGCGAGCGCCAGGCCCAGGGGGAGTTGAGCCCGGCCATCACCGTGTAGTTGCACAGACCCAGAATCGCCACGGGTATGCCGAGCACGTAGGACTGCGCCGAGGTGGTGACCTTGAGACAGTCAATGGCTCCGCCCCCGCTACAGACGAGGGCATGAGGTTGGAAGTGCGTGATCGTCAGATAGATGGAGAGCCCTAAGCCCAGGAGACTGAGCGTGAACGTCGTAATCACCGCCCAGGCTGGAACCCGGTATTCGTTCTCGGTGTCTCGTGGCGAGAGGCCGAGGTCCGTGGTCACTTAATTCCCATCGCCTTGGCCGCGGTCATCACCCCAGAACTCGAACACACGTTGCTGGGCTGCTGATTCGTCAGAGAGCAGATCGTGGCGGTCTGGTAGTTGGCGGCCGCGACAATCGCCTGGGTAATGGGACTGGTCGCGTTCGAGAGGCCTGCCGCAATCTCGGCGCGCGTTGAACCCGCCAGCGTCGAGGGACTATAGCTGGCGCCCGAGGACAAGAACTTGTTGGCGTAGCTCATGAAGGGGATCGACTCGGCGGTACTCGGGGTCAGTCCCGTGATGTACTTCTCCGTGTCGTACTTGGAGATCTCGTGTTTTTCCAGCGTCGTCGGCTTCTGCAGCGTGGCGTAGTAGGACTTGGCCGCGTTCAGGTAGTTCGCGTACAGCTCGACGTGATCAAAGACGAGGTACTTCGACGTGTACTTGGTCTTGACGAACGTGAAGGTCGGCGTGTTGGGGAAGACGTCGTTGCCGTAACTCGACATGTTGCCCAGGTCGCTGAACGTTCCGAAGCGACTGAGTGCCACGATGATCGCCCAGCGCTCGGCCGCGCAGTAGGGGCAGAACTCGCCGCCTTCGTACAGGATGACGGGCACTTTCTGCCCGCTCGCGTTGGTCGTGTACAGCGGAGGGAGGTTCTTTTCGGCCTGCGGCGGACTGGCCGGCGCAACCGGAGACGTGATGCCGACCGCATTGAATACCGACTCCGGCACGTTCGTGATTTGCTGGACGGTCGTGGGACTGGCCGCCTGCCAGCTGGAGCTGCTGCTGGGTGGCGTCGAGCTTCCCGACGTCTCCTTGACGATGACAAATGCCACCCCCACGACCACCACGAGACCCACGGCGAGCCAGGTGAACAGACCTGCGGGCCGACCGCGACGTGCGGGCGCGCGATTAGGACGACCGCCACTCGGTCGACCACCGGACGGTCGCTTGACGGGGGGCTTCTTCGTGGCCACGAAACTCCTTTGATCTTCGACCCACAAACTTAGTGGACACCGTTGTGAGCCCACAGTGCGATCCACCCGCTCGCTAAGTTGTCGCTCATGGCCGAAATCCTCGTTCCTCGCGCTGCGGCCACGGTTTTGACGCTGCGCGACGCTCCAAATGGTTACGAAATTCTTATGGTGCGGCGCAATGTGCGCAGCGAATTCATGGGGGGCGTCTACGTCTTTCCCGGTGGCGGGCTTGACGACGACGACCACGCGGCGCCCGTCTTCGGGATGGATGACGAACGCGCCTCGGCGCGCTTGGGTCTCGTCAATGGAGGTCTCGGATACTACGTGGCCGCCCTGCGCGAACTCTTCGAAGAGGCCGGACTGTTGGTCGTCTGCGACACCCAGGGACATGAGGTTCTCTACGAGGACGCGGCGCAGCGCGCACGGCTCGACGCCTACCGCGCGTCGTTAAACGCCCACGAGACGACGCTGTCCGAGGTCCTGTCCGCCGAGGGCGTGTGCCTCGACCTGCGTCAGATTGAATACCTGGCCCACTGGATCACGCCGATCGGTCCACCCCGGCGCTACGACACGCGCTTCTTCGTGGTGCGAGCACCCGAGGGCCAACGCGCCTCGCACGATCAAAGCGAGACCACGGACATGCAGTGGCTGCGACCCGACGAAGCGCTGCTCGCCCACGAACGAGGCGAGATCCAGATGGTCATGCCCACGATCAGGAACCTGCAGGCGATCGCCGGGCACTCCTCAGTTCAGGAGGTCCTGGCCTTCGCCGCCTCTCAAGAGGGGATCGTGGCGATGCTGCCGCGCGCCGTGCACCGCGACGGCGAGGTGGTGGTTCTGTTCCCCGGCGACGAGGGATACGGCGACGCGTCCACCTAAAGCACTGATTTGGCGGGGTGTTCGCTGGCGGATTCGTTCGCTAGCATGAATGTAGGAATTCCCGAAGGAGTTGAGTGGCCATGAGTACTGTCACCCCCGTGAACTTGACCCCCAAGGTCACCGAACCAATCGCCCTAACTGACGCGGCTATTGCCAAGGTCGCCGAACTGATCGCCGCCGCCGGAACCGAAGAGGAACTCGCGCTGCGTGTGGCCGTGAAGCCTGGCGGCTGCTCGGGCTTCAACTACGACATGTACTTCGACTCCGAGATCGTGGACGACGACATCGTCAGCGCCTTTGGCGAGATCAAGGTCGTCGTGGACCCGGCGAGCGCCGATCTGCTCACGGGTGCGACCCTCGACTTCACCGACGGCCTCCAGGGCGCGGGTTTTCACATCACGAACCCCAACGCCACTCGTACCTGCGGGTGCGGCAACTCCTTTAGCTGAGCGCCGTGGCGCCGGTTGGTCAATATCCCCCGTACTCGCCATGGCGTCGGGCGGGCAACTTCATCATCGTCTCCGGTCAGATCGGCCGATCACCTGAGACCGGTGAACTCGTCGAGGGCGGAGCCGCAGGCGAACTACGTCAAGCCATTAAAAATGGCGCGGTGCTCTTAAGCGAAGTCGGCGGAACGCTCGGCGACGTCGTGAAGGCCACGATTTTCCTCCTGGACATGGGCGACTTTGGCGCGTGCAACGACGTGTGGCTCGCGGCGTTCAGCAACCCGCTTCCTGCTCGCAGCACCGTGGCCGTGGCGGGCCTACCGCTGGGGGCCAAGGCCGAAATCGAGTTCTGGGCGTACATTCCCCAGTTTTAGTCGGCGACCTCATTCGAGGCGCCGAACTTGTAGCCCACTGATCGCACCGTGTGGATGAGATGCGCGTGCTCTTCACCCAACTTGGCCCGCAGGCGTCGCACGTGAACGTCGACCGTGCGAGCGCCTCCGTAGTACTCATATCCCCACACGCGACTGAGCAGGGTCGCGCGCGTGAACACGCGATTCGGGTTTGTCGCAAAGAACCGCAGGAGTTCGTACTCCATGTACGTGAGGTCCATGATGCGTCCGGCGATGGCGGCCTGATAGGTCTCAAGGTTCATCGAGAGCTCGCCGTGCTCGAGCCGGGGAGCCACACTTTCGTTACCGGCGCGCCGCAGTCGGTGGCGCAGGCGAGTGGCGAGTTCACTCACGTCGTACGGGCCCACGACGAAGTCGTCGAAGAGATCCTCGCGAAACGTGAGGTCGTCCAGCTGGTAGTGGTCGAGGAGCAGGATGATCGGCCCCACGCCGCGCTCGCGCTGGCGAAGTTGGCGACACAGGCTCATCGCTTCGATGAACGGAAGAGCGGCGGCGTTGATGACGGCGCCCGAAAAACCGTCCGCCGGCTCGAGGGCGGCGATCTCGTTGAGTCGCGCGGAGGCGGCGACTGCGGGCGTGACACCCGTGACCTCAAAGGCCTTTCGCACCGGACCTTCGCACGAGGGCACGCAGAGGACGACGTCGATGTTCACAGCAGTGGCAGGTACCGTTCGAGCTCGAAGGGCGTGACCTGGGTGCGATAGCTGTCCCACTCCGAGCGTTTGTTGCGCAAGAACCACTCGACGAGGTGACCCCCCAGGGTCTCGTGCATCAAAGGCGAGCGCTCCATCAAGTTGAGCGCCTCGGACAGCGACTGCGGCAACGACGCGACGCGCTCGCCCTCCTTGGGCAACTCGTAGTTGCCCACGACCCCTCGAAGACCAGCCGCGAGAATCACCGCGAAGGCGAGGTACGGGTTGGCCGCCGAGTCCGGCGAGCGGTACTCAACGCGAGTCGAGTCGATGCGCCCGGGCTTGACCGACGGCACGCGCACCAGGGCTCGCTCGTCGAAGCGCGCCCACTCCACGCCCACCGGGGCCTCGCTGCCCGGCACGAGGCGCTTGTAGGAGTTCACCCACTGGTTGGTGACGGCGGTGATCTCGGGCGCGTGCTCCACGAGTCCTGCCATGAACTTCATCGCGAGGTCGCTCAGACCGTAGGTGTGCTCACCGATGAACGCGTTCTGTTCGTCGCGCCAGAGCGAGACGTGCGTGTGCATGCCCGAGCCCTGCACCCCCACGATGGGCTTGGGCATGAAACTGGCCGCGACCCCGCCCTGGCGGGCGAGTTCCTTCACCACGTGGCGAACCGACATGACGGTATCGGCCATAGTGAGGGCGTCGGTGTAGCGCAGGTCGATCTCGTGCTGGCCCGGGGCGTCTTCGTGCTGGGCGTGCTCGACGCCGATGCCCATCTCTTCGAGGGTGAGAACGCTGCGCCGACGCAGTTGACTGCCGATGTCGTCGGTCAACAGGTCGAAGTAGCTGCCGCTGTCGAGTGGCACGGGGGCGATGGCGGGGTTGAGGTCGGCGAAGTAGAAGTACTCGATCTCGGGCGCGACGAAGAAGGTGTAGCCCTGGCTACGCGCCTCACCCAGAACGCGACGTAGTTGCTGGCGCGGACATCCCTCAAAGGCGGAGCCGTCGATGTTGACGATGTCACAGAACACTCGTGCGATCGCCTCGTCCTTCTTGTACCAGGGCAGGAGCTGGAATGTGGAGAGGTCGGGTCTTGCCAGGAGGTCAGACTCGGTCGTGCGCGAAAAGCCGTCGATCGCGCTCCCGTCAAAGGTCATGCCCTCGGCGAGAGCGTCTTCGAGCTCGGCCGGGGTGACGTGAAAGGCCTTGTGACGCCCGAGCACGTCGGTGAACCAGAGTTGCACGAAGCGCACCCCGCGCTCCTCCACGGTCCGAAGTACGTACTGCGCTTGGCTCTGCATGTCGACCATTCTCTCACCTACCTTCGCGCGCTGATTTTTGCCGGGTAATCACAAACTCCCGCCACGTCACGCGGCGGGAGTTCGTGCGCCCAGACCGGGCAGTTCGTGCGGAGCCGCGTTAGCGCGCGGCCGCCCTCTTCGCCACCTTCTTGGCCGCCGTCTTCTTGGCGGGGGCCTTCTTCACGGTCTTTCTGACCGCTGTCTTCTTCGCCGCGACTCGCTTAGTGGCCGACGCACTGGCCGCGCCGCAGATCGTCTCGGTGATGAGAGCGGCCACGATGTAAGGATCGATGTTGGCGTTGGGTCGACGGTCTTCGATGTAGCCGCGCTTGGCCTCGGCGACGCGCGCCGGGATGCGCACCGACGCACCGCGGTTCGACACGCCGTAGGAGAACTTGTTGTAGGGCGCGGTCTCGTGGGCGCCGGTCAAGCGGTCCTCGATGCCCGCCCCGTAGGCGGCGATGTGTTCCTTCACGCGGGTGCCCAGTGCTTCGGCGCCGGCGATGATGGCGTCCCACCCGCCGGAGGCTCGCATCTGCCTGGTCGAGAAGTTGGTGTGCGCGCCCGCGCCGTTCCAGTCACCCGGCACCGGCTTGGCTGCATAACTCACGTCGACTTCAAACTCCTCGGCGATGCGCTCGAGCAGCCAACGAGCGAGCCACAGTTGGTCGCCGATCGCCACCCCATCGAGGACGCCGACTTGAAACTCCCACTGGCCCATCATCACTTCGGCGTTGGTGCCCTCGATGCCGAGGCCCGCGCGTATGCACGCGAGTGTGTGGGCCTCGACGATGTCTCGTCCGGGCATCTTCGCTCCGCCCACGCCGCAGTAGTACGGGCCCTGGGGAGCGGGGAAGCCGTCTTCGGGCCAGCCGTAGGGGCGGCCCTC
>DATHNV010000026.1:0-2203 GCA_035485615.1 Acidimicrobiales bacterium | reverse complement strand
GCTCTCGCAGTGCTTACCCACCAGGCGTACCTCCTGGGTGCGTGCGGCGAGTGGTTGATCGACGTCGAAGGCTTCGTAGCCCGAGCCGTAGAGCACCGGCCGTGGGTTATCGCTCATGCCGCCGTCGACGGCCATGTACGTGCGCTGCGTCACGGGTTTGACGACGCCGACGCGATAGATCGTGACGGCGGCCTGGGCCACAATCGCACGTCCAGGCTCGGCGAGAATGCGCACGTCAGAGCGAAGACCGCTTTCTCTCGCGGCGTCACGAATGGCCTGTCCCCACTGGGTGATGGACGGCGCGGACTCACCGGTGACGTAGGCCACGCCCAACCCTCCCCCGACGCAGAGCTCGTCAAAGTCGTCGTCCTTCGTGAAGTCCACCAGCACGCCGATCGACTCCCTGAAGCCGTCGACTTCAAAGATCTGAGAGCCAATATGCGCGTGCACACCGTGCAGGGTGAGTCCCTCAATCTCCTTCAGCTGCTCAATCGCTCGACGCGCTTCGCCGGTCGCCACGGAGAATCCGAACTTGGTGTCTTCTTGCCCGGTCCGTACGTACTCGTGCGTGTGCGCTTCGACGCCCGGAGTGACGCGCACCAGGGCATTCACCGGCGAGTCGCTCGACACCGCAGCCCGTAAGAGTTCGATCTCCGTGAAGTTGTCGACGACGATCCGGTGCACCCCCACCGCGACGGCTCGGGCAACCTCCTCGGGCGATTTGTTATTGCCGTGCACGATGATGCGATTCGGGGACACCCCGGCGCGAAGGACAATGTCGAGTTCACCGCCCGTGGCGACATCCACACAGAGTCCCTCTTCGGCCGCGAGTTGGGCCATGGCGCCGCAGAGAAACGACTTCGAGGCGAAGGCGACCCCATCGTCAAAGACGCGCACGGCCTCACGACAGCGCTCGCGCAGGGTCACTTCATCGTAGACAAACAGCGGTGTGCCAAAGGTTGTCGCCAGCGCGCGCAGATCGGCGCCACCCACGCTCACTCCGCTTTCGCTGAACTCGGCGGTGACGGGAAAGAGAGAAGCCGGTACCGGCTCGACACCCATGGGTCAACACTACGAGTTAGCCATCCCAGCACACCTCGGCGAACGCGTCGTCATCACTCCGAGCCACCAAAACGTGGCCAGGTAGACTCACATCGCGCCCTCGTAGCTCAGCGGATAGAGCATTGGCCTCCGAAGCCATGTGCGCAGGTTCGACTCCTGTCGAGGGCACTTCTTCGGTTCATTGGCGCTTCGGGCCTGCGGTGCGCGGCAGGTCTCGTCATAATGGGAGCGAACCGAAGGAGGCGACCATGTCGAAGGTGCTCGTTCGCAACTACTCCATCTCGCTCGACGGCTACGGCGCCGGTCACGAGCAGAGCCTGGAAAACCCGCTCGGGGTGGGAGGTAGCAAACTCCACGACTGGATCTTCGCTACCCGCAGCGGCAATCAGATGATCGGTCAAGAGGGCGGTAACGAGGGCCTCGACGACGACTTCTTCAAGAACCGGGGAACCGGTGTGGGTGCCACGATCATGGGCCGCAACATGTTCGGCCCGGTGCGGGGCCCGTGGGGCGAGAGCGAGTGGACGGGCTGGTGGGGAGAGGATCCTCCCTTTCATCACCCGGTCTTTGTGCTCACTCACCACGCGCGTCCTCCCCTCGAAATGGAGGGCGGAACAACGTTCTACTTTGTCGACGGCGGGATCGAAGCGGCGCTCCGCGCTGCCCTCGAAGCCGCGGGTGACCGTGATGTCCTGGTCGGAGGCGGGGCGGCGACCCTCAGGCAGTACCTTCATGCGTCGCTCATCGATGACCTTCATCTCGCGATGGTGCCGATCCTGCTCGGCGGCGGCGAGCGACTCTTCGACGATCTTGGGCCCGGCGCTCGTGACTATCACTGCGTGGAGCACGTGTGTTCGCCCGCCGTGACCCACGTTCGCCTCGTACGGACGAGCTGAAGAACCGCAACCCGCTGTACGGGAAGGACTTCTCCGTCAGTGCCATATGTCAGTGGCTGACGTTAATTACTCTAGAAGCATGCGTTGGCAGCCCGATAGTCGTGGGCGACTCGAAGTGGCGGCCCTAGAGCTCTACCTCGAACAAGGATTTGAGAACACGACGGTCGCCGAGATCGCCCAGCGCGCGGGGCTTACTGAGCGCACATTCTTTCGCTACTTCAGTGACAAACGCGAGGTGCTCTTCC
>DATHNV010000025.1:0-2063 GCA_035485615.1 Acidimicrobiales bacterium | reverse complement strand
CTCCTCGTCTTGCGTGGCGTAGGTACCAAACAAGGCCTTGGTAATCAGGGGACGGTTGATCCCGTACTCCAACGCCTGGCGCACCTTCAAACTGCTCAAGGGACCCTTCTTCGGCACGTTTTCGCCGAGGTAGATAGGACCGTTGGTGCCCGGTGCGGTGAGGACGGTCAGCCCATCGGACTTGGCGGTGCTGACCAACTGGGTCTCGCCCTGCATCACCTGGATCTGCCCCGTCTGAAGTGCAGCGAGCTCCGCGGCCGGCGACGTGATGATCTCAATAACGACCTTGCCCCAGTACTGCAGCGACGGGTCGTAGTAGTGAGGATTCGGGACGTACACGTAGCTCGAGTTGGCGATGGTCGCCGACGAGTCGAGCTCGTACGGTCCCGCACCGTCGGACGACGAACCCAGGGCCGTCGTGGCGGCCGGAGTGGCGAGCGCCATCGGGCTAATCACTTTGCCCAGACCGTTCTGACTCAGCTCATAGGGCATGTAGGCGTTGGGAGCCTGCAGCGTGATCTGAACCGTGAGAGGGCCGATGGCCGTGACGGTCGCCGTACTGCCGAAGGCGTTGGTGTCTTCGCCCTGGGACAAGTAGTAGTTGAGGTCGGTCACGGCACCCGCAGCGGTCAACGTCGTTCCGTCGCTGAACTGAACGTTCGGGCGAAGGTTGAAGACGAACTGCTCGTTGCTCGTGCCCACGTATCCCCACGACACGGCCAATCCCGGTGAGTATCCACCCGTCGTGTTGTGAATGATGAACGGCTCGTAGTCGAGGTCAGTGAACCAGTTTTCGGGCACCGCCGTAGGCGAGAGCGCGGGATTCAGGTTGCTTGACGTGATCTGCGACGCGATGGTCAGCGTCGCACCCGACGATGCCTTGGGCGAGCGAGCTGCCGCGTTGGCCGACACTGTCGTCAGCGACAACGTGCCCACCAGCGCCAACGACATCGCTGACATCCCTACGGCCATCCAACCTTTGACTCTTCGGTTGGATCCCGCTCTTGACCTTTGGAACATACTTCCCCCTTTTATTGGATTTACTTTCAAACTTCCACAACGACTGGAGTACTCACCAAAGATGCTTGCGCGTGACGTCGTTCTCTTCGCGCTTCTTGGACGTCCGGATCGAAATCCGGCACCGCATCGATCAGCGTCCTCGTGTATTCGTGCTGCGGCGAGCCGCACACTGATTCCGCGTCCCCGGCCTCCACGATCTCGCCGTTGCGAAGGACCACCACCTTGTCGGCAAAGTAGCGAACAACGGGAATGTTGTGTGAGATGAAGAGGTAACTGGGGTGGTGCGAGGCCTTCAGGTCGGCCAGCAGATTCAGCACCTGACCCTGGATTGATACGTCGAGCGAACTCAGCGGCTCGTCACAGATGACCAGGCGCGGTGAGAGCATGAGCGCTCGCGCGATCGCGATGCGCTGGCGCTCGCCCCCCGAGAACTGCGACGGGTACTTGAGGCGCGCGTCGGGTCGCAATCCGACCAACTCCAACATCTTCGACGACCGCTCGATCATCTCTTCGCGTGGCAGTTTCTCTTGGGCGAGCACCGGTTCGGCGAGCGATTGCTCAATGCGCCTCGTGGGGCTGAGAGAGCGATAGGGATCCTGGTAGATGATCTGCAGATCCATGACGAGTGACTTGCGTTGTTTCGCCGACCACGATGAAATGTCTTGACCATTCAGCAAGATCTGGCCGGAGGCGATTCGCGCCAGACCGAGAATTGCTTTGGCGATCGTGGTCTTGCCGGAGCCGGACTCGCCCACGATGGCCACGGTCTCGCCACGCATGACCGTGAAGTTCACGCCGTCAAGGACACGGTGCTTCGGGCGGAATCGCCCGTCTCGATAGTCGAGGACCACGTCCTTCAACTCGAGGAAGGGGGCTTCTTGTTCTGTCGTCATCCGGCCACCTCGGTCACCGTGCGTAGCTCTTCGTAATGCAGGCAACGGGTCTCGCGACCCAGAGCCACGTCCTCCAGCGGGACGATCGCGTCCGCGCACTCCGCGGTTGCGAGGTCTCACCTCGAGTAGAAGCGGCAACCCGTGTTCCAC
>DATHNV010000024.1:0-6373 GCA_035485615.1 Acidimicrobiales bacterium | reverse complement strand
CCCAAGCGCCTTTTGCTGGGCGGCCGAGAGCCCCATGATGTTCACCAGTCCGGTCTTGCTACCGCTCAAGTAGGCGAAGGTCGGGGTCACTGAGATCGTGAAGGTCTCGGCTCCTGAGGTGTAGGTCTCGGTGCCGCTGGTCGTGCCGATATCGGCCACAACCGAGCTCTTGACCTTGTTATTGAGGGTCGTGACCACGATGTGCACACCGCTTTCAGTGCTCAGCGAGTTCTTGGTGAGAGTCAGCAGCGACGCGGCGGTCGGACTTGTCGGGGCGGCCTGGGCGCCGAGCGCGGGGCCGACAGCCAAGGCGCCCGTCAGAGCAACAAGTGAGAGAGAAAGGGCACTACGGCGGGGAGAGAACATGCAACCAGCCTACGGGAGATAGCCCTGAGTTCTGTTTCGGGCGATCAGTGGGCCTTTCGCGCGAACCGTTAGAAGCACGCGGAGAGGTCAAAGAGGAAGTGCTGGAGCGTGAGGATGGTGTCGAGCAGGTCGGGTGAGGCCGCTTCGAGTTTCTCGTCCGTCAAGATGCCGTGGGTGATCGCAGTCGCTCGTAGTGCCACCTGCAGAGTGCACAGCCACGCCCACGCCTCGGCGTCGCTGAGGTACTCCTCGCCCAGTGACAGGACCACGATCTCGGCGTTGGACGCCATCTCGTTCTCTCGCGCCAGCGCCGAGAGGGGATCGTCGTCGTCACTACTGGGATTGATCGGCGGGCGAAGAGAGAGGTGCCACTCGTGATCCACGTCGCGTTCGGCCGCCAGCACGTGCGCGCACATCTCTCGGATGACGCCGCGGCCGAGTTCGTTGAGGCGAACCTCCACGCGACCATCCCGACGGCGAACGAACAGTTTGTTCGCCACTAGTCGTCCAGCTCCACGCTCGACTGCAGACCCGCGACTTGTAGCTTCACGCAGTATGACTCGGCGCGCTCGCGCTGGCCGGACCACACGATGGCTCGACCCTTGTGATGCACCGTCAGCATCAGGTGGGTGCACTTGTTCTCCGAGTACCCGAAGATTCGACGGAAGACCGCGACAACCACGGTCATGGGAGTGACCGGATCGTTCCACACCACCACGTTCCACGGGCGCTCGGTGACGACCGTGACGTCAACCTCGGTGCGCTCCTCGAGATCGTTCTCGGTGGTCGCACTTCGCAGCGGTACGCGATAGGACATAGGTCCAGTTTCGCAGGTCGGCGCATTTGCGAGTCATGGGAATTTAGAGTGGAGAGGATTCAAGGAGCAGCGTGAGCACCGTACGTGAACTTGCCGCGCGCCTGCGCGAGAGGGCCAGTCGTTCGATCCGCCACGCCGCGGGACTCACCCAGGCTCCCCCGCCGCGTTGCGACGACCCGGACGAGGCCTTCGGTGACGTCAACGGCGTAGCGCGCCTCGTGCACCGCGAGCTTCCGTCGATGTTGATCGGCGGCGTGGCCTCGCTCTTCTTCCAGATGCTGCATCCCTACGCCATGGCCGGGGTGGCCCAACACTCGCGCTACCAGGAGGATCCGTTGAGTCGCGTCCTGCAGACGGCGAACTTCATCGGCGCCACCACCTTTGGTTCGAAGGCAACAGCCCAAGACGCCATCGAGCGCGTTCTGCTCGTGCATCGCTACGTCCACGGCGTCGCCGATGACGGGGTGAACTACGACGCCAATGACCCGCACCTCTTGCTCTGGGTGCACTGCGCCGAGATCTCGATGTTTCTTAGTGCCTATCGCCGATTCGGCTCTCGTCCTCTCAGCGAAGTCGAGGCCGACCACTACGTCAAAGAGACCGCCCACGTCGCACGACTGCTCGGCGCGACGAATCCTCCCGAGACCGTGTCACAGTTGAACGCCGCGCTCTTGAGTTTTCGCAGCGAACTGCGCCTCAGTACCGACGGAGTTTCTGCGCGCGACTTTCTCGCCACCCGCATCACGTCGAGTCGTGCGCAGCGCTGTATCTACTGGCTCTTTGTGCGCAGTGCCTGGGCCCTCCTGCCCGCCTACGCCCAGGACCTCTTGGGTGTTCGTTCACGCGGCTGGCGAGAACGACTCTTTGTGCGTCCATCGTCTCGCGTGGTCTGTCGTGTGATGCGCGCCGTGGTGCCGCCGCCCCCTCACGTGACGATCGTGAATCCTCCGTCGACCGCGACCACCTGACCGGTCACGTAAGGCGAGAGAGCCAGGGCGACGATTAGGTCGGCGACGTCATCGGGCGAACCGCTGCGACGCAATGGTGCGGTGCGTTGGACAAAGCTACGCACGGCCTCCCAGTCCTTGGTCCACGGGGTGTCGATGAGCCCCGGCGCCACAGCGTTCACGCGCACCTCGGGCCCCACGACCTTGGCGAGCAGCACCGTCATGTGGTTGAGCGCGGCCTTAGAGGCGGCGTAGGGAATTGATGATCCGGTGGGGCGAATCCCGGCGACCGACGAGACGTTCACGATCGATCCCTGGCTCTCGCGCAGCGCCGCCATGGCAGCCACGGAGAGTTGCCACGTGCCAAAGACGTTGACCTCGAAGATCTCGCGCCACACGTCGAGGTTCGCCGCCTCTAAATCGGCGTGCGGGATGACTTGGGTGGTTCCCGCGTTGTTGATCAGAATGTCGAGGCGACCGAAGCGCTCGAGAACCTCAGCCACGAGGCGCGTACAGTCCTCGGCGTTGGCGATATCGGCGCGGACGTAGTGCGAGCCGGGAGTGGAGTCGGACGCGTGCTCGCCGGCCTCCACGCTGTGGGCCGAGTTAAAGACGACCGAGTCGCCCCGCTCGGCGAAGCGGCGAGCCGTGGCGAGTCCAATGCCACTCGAGGAACCCGTGACGAGGACGACGCTCACGGCGAAGTCCGACGCAGACGCCACGAGCCGGCCCAGTGCTGGCCGGGCTCGAGCACGACGAGGTCCTTGCCGCTGCGCAGGGCGTCGGGCGGGCAACTCATCGGCTCAATCGCCACCGCCGTGCGGCGGTGTCCGAGCGCGTTGTTTTCCCCCGTGTAGGCCTGCAGGTACGGAAAGTTGCGATCAACGCTCAACTCCACGGTGGCGCCGGTCGGATCCTCGAGCGTCGTCACGCACAGACCCGAGTCGTCACGCACCAGATCGGTGTAGGTCACGTCCAACTTCACTCCACTGAGCGACTTGCGCGTGGTGTAGTTGAGGGCGTGACCCGCCAAGGGAAGGATCTGACCGTCGGGCAGTTGGCGATCGTCGAGCGACACGAACGACTTGGCCGGCAGTTCGAGTTTGGCGGCTTCAATCGTGGGCGTCGTCACCGCGAGATAAGGGTGAAACCCCACGCCAAAGGGCATCGGCACTCCGTCACAGTTCGTCACCGTGGTCGTGACAGTCAGACCGAGCGAGCCCAAGTGGTAGGCCACTTCAATCTCGCTGGCGAAGGGATACTCGGGAGACGGATGCAATAACAAGGTCAGCGCGCAACGATTTTGATTCACCGACTCGATGCGAAAGGGCAGCCAGCGCACCAGACCGTGGATCGAGGTCGCGTGAGCCACGTCGTCGATGCGCGGACGACCCACGCGGCCCGAAAAACTCCACTCGCCGTCGCCAATCCGGTTGGGCCAGGGGTAGAGAACCTGGCCCCGGCCATTGGAGGAGGCCTCTTCGCCCGCGAATCCCTCGATGACGCTCACGCCGCCCTTGACGTAGGTGCGCAGGGTCGCTCCGACTTCAGTGACCACCGCACGCTGATCGCCGTGAGCGATCGCGATCTGTTCACCTGATGGCAACATCACCGACGATTCCTCCCTTTCACTGATAGTTAACTTACGGCAGTTAGCGTTGGTGTATGCGACTCCTACTCACCAACGACGACGGCGTCTTGGCCCCCGGGATGGCCGTGCTCGCGCGCAGCATCGCCCAGTGGATCGAGGACGCGCCCACCGGTGAGGAGCGCTCGGCGCTCATCGTGGCACCGAGTCGCAACTACTCGGGCATGTCGGCCGCCGTGGGCGACGTCTTTGAACGCCCGACGGTCAAGTACCGACGACACCGCATCGCCGGGGCCGAGTCCATCACGACCTACGGACTCGAGGCTCCCCCGGCACTGTGCGCGATCCTGGGAGCACTCGGGAGTTTCGACTTCGCACCGGACGTCGTCATCTCCGGCATCAACGCCGGAGCCAACGTCGGGCGCAGCGTCTTGCACTCCGGGACCGTCGGCGCCGTCTTTACCGCCGCCCAACTCGGACTCTCGGGCTTGGCCGTGTCGGTGCAGTGGGGCGACAACGTCCACTACGACACGGCCGCCGCCGTGGCGATCGCCGTGCTCGATGAACTCTTCTGCGCGCCACCGCGCACGGTTCTGAATCTCAATGTCCCCAATCTGGAGCTTCACCAGCTCAAGGGCGTGCGCCGTGGGCACGTCTCAACGGCGGGCGTGATCAAAGCGGCGGGTCCACGAGCGGGTGGCGAGGCTCTGAGTGAAGAGGGCGAACTGCCGCTTCGCCTCGGCGCGGCGAGTCCGGCACTCGGTGACGTGAGCGACGAGGAGCCCAATGACGACGGAGCCCTCGTCGAGTCGGGCTACGCCTCACTCACCCCGTTGCACGGTCCGCGCGAGGTGACCGATCCGGCCTTTGACGCAATGATGGAAAAGGCACTTGAAGCCGCGTCGCGCCAACTCAGTATCTAAGGTCAGTCGTCGCCGCGAACCCGACGCGCTTCTTTCAGCTTTCCTCGTGCCTTCTTGTCATCGACCCGGCGCGTCTTTGAGCCCTTCGTCGGTTTGGTGGCGCGCCGCGGAGTGCGCGGAGTGAGGGCCGTCGCGAGTTTCTCGGCGAGTTGATTGAGGGCTGCGTCGCGATTCTGCGCCTGGGAGCGAAAGCGACTCGCACTCGTGCGCACGACCGTACCGAAGACCTCGGTGACTCGTAGTTTCTCGGCGTGGCTCAGACTCGTCGAGTCCTCGACGCGAAGGCTGGCCACGACCCGAGTGAGCGATCGATTCGCGTGCTGGCCGCCGGGACCGCCGGAGGTGGTGACGCGCCACTCGATGTCGTCCGCGGGGATCGTCAGGCGTTCACGAATCGTGATCGACCCGTCGTCGTTGATCCGGTAACCCTCGGGCACGTCCTAGTTTCCGCCGGGTAAGCGCACCATGGCCAACTGCGAAGAGGTCGCCACCAGTTGGCCCTCATCGTCAAAGAGTTCACAGCGCTCGTCGACCAGACCGTCGGAGATGGACACGACCCACTGACGAGCGCGTAACCACTCGCCGCGCGGAATCCTTCGAACATAGGAGGTGAGCTGCAGCGTCGGTACCCAGCCCGACGAACCGAGTGGCAGCGTCGCAGGCGGCACTGCGTCCGTGGCGAAGAGAAGAGACCACGGGTCCCACGGTCTCTCACCACGCAGGCGCAGCCATCCACGGACCTCGCCGAGTGACGAGCGTTGACCGTCCCACCAGCTCGTGGTCGCGGGGTCGAACTGGAACTCGATGGTCTGGCGAATCGAGAAGCCGATCGCCTCGGGATCGACGTAACTGGTCGTGCGCGCGGGCAGATCGAAGGGCTGGGCCGCCTGGTAGCGCACGAGGGACTCGTCACGCAACGTCCCGATGGTGACCAGGGACTCCAGCATGGTGACGCCACCTTGAGACATCACCACCGACGCGAACGCGACGCTGCGCCCCATCTTTCGCACCTGGACACTCAACTCGACCGCGCCGAGGGCCGGCGCGTTCACGAAGTTCGTGGTAAGGGCCGTGACCTGAAGGTGCGCCGAACCCTGGGCGCTCACCTCGGCGAGCGCGGCACTCGCGACGACGCACTGCAAGAACCCACCGTGGGGGTGATCCATGATCGAAAATGGTGCCGAAAGATCGGCGCTGTATCGCCCCTCCCCCAGTGGTTCGACCGCGGCCGCCGAACGAAGATCGGGGTGGTCGTCGACGCTCGTCATGGGCAAAACACTAACGGGCTCGTTAGGCCCGACCGGTAGGGTGTCGTCGCGAGGAGGCTCCATGTCAGCGACGAACGAAGTTCCTGACTCGTGATCGCCTCAACAACGGTTCTCGTCTGGGTCGGTCGCGGCTTTAAGGAAGCCTTGGCCATGGTCTGGATGACCTTCTGGCCCCTGGTGCTGGGTTTCACCCTCGCGGGCGTCGTCCAAGGGATGATTCCGCGCGCCGCGCTTCGCCGTCGACTCGGTACCGACACCCCGGGCTCTCACGCGACCGCGTCACTGCTCGGTGCACTGTCGTCGTCGTGCAGTTATGCCGCCAGTGCGATGTCGCGCGCACTCTTTGCTCGCGGATCGTCGTGGACCAACGCCCTCATCTTTATGGTGGCGTCGACCAACCTCGTGATCGAACTGGCGGTCGTTCTCCTCGTGCTCCTGGGCTGGCCGTTCGTGATCGCCCAGAT
>DATHNV010000023.1:0-3743 GCA_035485615.1 Acidimicrobiales bacterium | reverse complement strand
CAGGCCTGCGCCGACTGGTTGGGCGTACCGGCATGGTCGCCACGCACGGCAAGCACTTTGAACTCCGCCACGAGCTCAGCCTCGGAACTCGTCACCGCGGCGCTCCTCTCGCCGGAATACGTGGTGAGCGCATGATCACGTGTGAGTTCAACCGGCGACGATTCCTGCAGTGGACGGGAGCCAGCGCTTTCGCCACGATGGCGACTCAGTTGACGTGGGACGACCTGGCCAACGCGGCCAACTCGTCTCCGCTGGCGGCGTCCACGCCCATCCTCGTCATCATCACTCTCTATGGCGGCAACGACGGCCTGAATACCGTGGTTCCTTACACGGACCCGACGTATCAGAGCATCCGATCGAACATCGCGCTGTCCGCTACCGACGTCTTGCCACTGGACACCAGCAGCGGTCTGGGATTCAACTCCCAGATGCCGATGATCAGCGCGCTCTACGGGCAGAACAAGGTCGCGATCGTGCTCGGGACGAGCTACCCGAACCCGAGCCTGTCGCACTTCTCCTCGATGGCCATCTGGCAGTCGGCCTCACTCGATGCGAGCGCCACCTTCGGCTGGATCGGACGCTGGCTCGACCGTCAACCTCACAGCCCCTTTAGCGCCATTGGCATCGGATCCACCCTGTCTCCGTTGATGGTGGGTGAGCAGAGTGTGGCCTCGATGGTCGACGTAGGCGGCATCGGACTCCCTTGGGGTCCCGTCGCATCGATCCTGCCCCGCATGGGAGTCCCCTCGCCTTCCGACGGGCCCCTCGAGAAAGCCGCCGCGACGTCGATCTCGGACCTCTACGCCACCGCCAAGACGTTGGGCCCCCTCGTGTCGACCTCACCGACCGGTTCGTTCATGAGCGAACAACTCTCGATCGTCTCGACGTTGATCAACGCCAACGTCCCCACCCGGGTGTGGGAAGTGAACCTGAGTTCCTTCGATACCCACACCGGCGAGGTGAACGATCAGAATGAACTCCTCGCGGAGGTCGACGCGGCCGTGGGTGCCTTCATGACAGCCATCGGCTCTGGCGCTCACGCCAACGACGTCACCGTCATGGTCTACTCGGAGTTCGGACGTCGGGTCATGTCCAACGCCGGCCAAGGAACCGACCACGGCACGTCGGCACCGGTGTTTATCATCGGCAATTCGGTCAAGGGCGGCCTCTACGGCGAACAGCCCTCGTTGACCAGCCTCGACGTCAACGGGAACCTCCAGGTGGTCACGGACTTTCGCAGCGTGTACAGCGGCCTACTGGAGAACGTGCTGGGTACGACAGCAAGCGACGTCATTCCGGGGTGGAACAAGACGCTGAGCGTGGTGTAGGCAACAGGCAAAAGTCGCCGACGAATCACTCTTGCTGTTCGAAGTCCAGTTAACCGAAGCGATCAACCTCTCGCGCCGACGGGACCCGCAGGGCTGGAGTTACCGCCACTGTTTTGCGCGACGACTTCGAAATAGTACGTGGTGTTCCTGTTTAAGCCGGTGACCGCGTAACTCGTCGCCGCACCCGCGCTGTGCGACGTCGCCGAGCTCATAGACGACGACGTCGATACGAGCACGAGGTACGTGATCGGCCCGGTGCCGCTCGACGAACCCCAACTCACATTCGCAGTGCTGCCCTGGGAGCGGACTCGAAGATTTCGCGGCGTTCCGGGAGGCGCGACGCCGGTTGGAGTAGCACTCGCCGCACTCGACGGGGCCGAGTCACCCTGGGCGTTGACCGCTTCCACTTCGAAGTAGTACGTAATGCCGTTCGTGAGCGAACTAATCGCCGCACTGGTGGTTGTTACCGACGAATGGGATCCGGTGAGTTCACCGCCGGGGGTTGTCGAGTACCACACGATGTAACTCTGGATCGAGCTACCGCCGTTCGATGTCGGCGCGCTCCAGGTGAGGTTCACCAAGCCATTGCCCGCCGAGGCAGAAAGCCCCGTCGGTGCGGACGGGACCGTCAGGGCGAGCGTCGTGGTGGAACTCGCCAACGATTGAGACGAGGTGCCCGCGCTGTTCGTGGCCGCTAGGGCAAAGTAGTACGGCGTGCTCGGACTGAGTCCCGTAGCGGTGTACGAGTCGGCGGTCACTCCCGACGCCAGCAGGGTGAGTGTGTTCGCCGACGTGCCCGAGTAGACGTTGTACGAGGTAGCGCCGCTGACCGCACTCCACGAGAGGCCGACCGTGGTCTGGGTCACTGCCCCGATCGTCGGAGCCGCCGGAGTCGCCGGGATTACGGGTGGGGTCGACGGATTGAACGAGAAGGCGGCCATGGCACCCGCGCCCCCGGGGGTTCCAAGACCAGTCGGTCCGTTGTACCCGTTGATCGACTTCGTCGCGTCGCAGAGGTAGTTGCCGCACGAGCCGACCTTGCCCACGCTGACGTGATACAGCGACGACGCGTTCGCGTAGAGGGTCGAACCCGGGAAAGTCGACGAACCCTTTGCGTTACCCGCGAGACCATAGATGGCGGCGATGGTGGGCGACGCGAGGCTCGTGCCACCCACGATCAGCCATCCACCCTCGGAGTAGGTGTCGTAGATCCACAAGCCCGTGTCGGGGTCGGCGTCTGCGGAGACGTCGGCGGTGACTCGCTTCGAGCAGATGCTCGTGCCCTCGGCCGCGGTGAGGAACGAACTCTGCCAACTAGCGGCACTCTCGTACAGGCTGCACCCCGCACCGGCACCGTCAGCGGCGGACGGCGTTCCATCCCACACCGTTTCGGTCGCGGTGGGGCTACGCGTTCCTTGGTTGGTTGACTGCAGTAGCGAGGTCCCGCCGACCGCGATGACGTCGGGTACGACCGATGGGAACTCCACCTCACCGGCCGTGTCGCCGGTCGAAGCCACGATCGCGACGCCGGGGTGCACGTAATAGGACGACGAGGACTGAGACGTTTCTCCCGAGAACTCGCTGGATCCGTAACTGTTGGAGACGGCAATCGCGCCGTCGGCGACGGCGGTGTTGACCGCCGAGCCGAGCGCGGACGTCGAGGCACTGTTGGCCTCGAGGAGCAGAATCTGGCAGTTCGGGCAGATCGCACTGACGGTGTCGACGTCAAGGGAGATCTCGACGTCCCAGCCCGAGGAACCCGACGAGGGGGCGCCGCTCTGGGCCACTTGTTCAAAGACGCACCCGGTGTTGGACGACGACACCGTGCCGCTCGGGCACGCCGGTAGGCCGAACTGCGACCGGTAGGTCGCGAGATTCGCGGCGATGTTGGGATCAACCGAGTAGTCCACGATCGCCACGATCTGGCCCGTGCCGCCACTGCCCTCGGCTGCCGCCGCCACATTGTAGGCGGACTGCAGATAACAGGGGTCGTAGCCTCCATTGCCACCACTCACCGCGGCCGCTGGCGCATTGAGGTCACCAGTGGTGCAACTTGACGTCATGGTGCCGACCGGACCGCCGGTCGCGTTGGTCTGCGTCGAGGGAGTCGTCACGACACGGGCGTCGCAGTACGCGGTGTTGGGACCGACCTGCGTCGAGCAGACATTCACGTCCCGCTCGCCGTCGCTCCCGCTGTGTAGGTTGAAGCCCCCACCCGAGAACCCCGAGAAGTTGTCACCTGTGCCGTAGGAGAGGCCTCCGGCACCGGGTCCTCCGGCCGCAGCGATCGCCGGCGTCACGAGAACCAGCGACAGCGCTGCCAGCAACATCACCCATCCACGGCATCGCACTATGCGCATGATGAACTCCCACCCAAGTCTGCGACGCGCGAGGCTCGGCGCCGTGAACCGTAAA
>DATHNV010000022.1:0-4535 GCA_035485615.1 Acidimicrobiales bacterium | reverse complement strand
GCGCCGCAGCGACAGCCACGGTCTCGGGCGCGGGGTTGAGTACGACGGCATTGCCGGCCGCGAGTGCAGCGAGCACCCCGCCGGCGGGAATGGCGTAAGGAAAGTTCCATGGCGGTACGACCAGCACAACCCCCGCCGGGGTCGAGTCGTCATCGCCCAGCGCGTGACTCGCGTAGAAGCGCGCGAAGTCGATGCCCTCACTCACCTCCGGGTCGGCCTCGGCGACGGTCTTTCCTCCGTCGCGGGCCATGACCGCAATCGTGCGCTCTCGGTGCTCGGCCATGACGTCGGCGGCACGCAGCAGGATGGCCCGGCGTTCTTCCACGTCGCGACCGTGCCAGGCGGCAAAGCCCGAACTCGCGAACTCAAGGGCCTGGTCGACCTGCTCGATCGTGGCCACGCGGTAGCGATACCAGGGACGAAACCCGTCGTTGGGGTCGTGGCCGTCTTCCCACTCAAACGGTCCGTCGCCCTCGAGGTGACGCAGCGTGTCGATCGTGGCGTCGCGGGCCGCTCGCACGTCGGCGAGCCCGACGCGTACACGCTCGACGTAGGCCTGCGAGGTGGGATCGCCGTCAGGCTCGTTGTCAAAGCGGGCCGGCGTTATCTCATGACCTTGGCGGCGCGAGGTGACGTCCACTGCGTGTCGTTCTTCGAGCGCGCGCACGAAGCGATCTTCTTGTTCGCGATAGACCGCAGGATCGTCCGCAATGAACAGGGCCGCACGCAGGTAGTTCTCGGGGGCGGTGTTCTCATCGAGTCGTCGTACGAGATACGCCACGGCCGACGCAAAGTCATCACGCCGCGTGATGGGGGCGTAGAGCAGAACGGGCTGGCCGCTGCGAGTGAGCGCCAGGGCCTCGGCGTTCGCCATACCCTCGAGCATCTCGATATCGAGCTGTTCGTGCACCCCGCGGTACTTCGCGAGCTCCAGCGCCCAGGCCACGTGAAAGAGATTGTGGCTCGCCACCCCGACACGTAGCGACCTCGCGTGCTCGGGGCGCAGCGCCACGTCAACGAGGCGCAGATAACTGGCGTCCACGTCGGCCTTCGTGGCGTAGGGCGCGGCCTGCCAGTTGTGGAGTTCCGCTTCGACGTGCTCCATGGCGAGGTTGGCGCCCTTGACGAGGCGCACTTTGATTTCGCCGCCCCCCTCGCGGCGACGACGCTTGGAGTAGGTGATCAGCTCTTCGAGAGCCGCGTGCGACTCCGGCAAATACGCCTGGAGCACGATGCCCGCCTGCAGCGAGAGAAACTCGGGCTCGTCGAGCACGCTCATGAAGGCGTCGAGGGTGAGGCGCAGATCGCGAAACTCCTCCATGTCGAGGTTCACGAACGTGTCGTGGGCCGCGGCGTCGCGGTACAGCGGGCGCAGCTTCTCCGCCACTCGCGCGAGCGACCCATCGTGGTCGATGGTGAGAAGTTGACTCACGATGGCCGAGAGCTTGACCGACACGTAGTTCACGTCGGGTCGGCGAATGATCTCTCGCACTCGGGCGAGTCGCTCGTCGGCTTCGCCCTCGCCCAGGACCGCCTCGCCGAGGACGTTGACGTTGAGTCGCAGACCCTCGCTCGCGTGTTGGGCGAACTGCTTGGTGAGTTCGCGCGGGTCGGCGTCGAGTATCAGATTCTGGGTCAGCGAGCGAACCTTGGTGGCGACGATGCGTTGGGCGCCGGGTGCCGACAGTCGCGAGGCCTGAGCGAGCGCGCGCAGGCCGACCAGATTCAGTGCGCCGAACCCCTTGCTCGAGGCCTCGCCCGCCGCCTCCTGCAGGGCCGATCGGGTGCTCTCGGGGGTGTGGAATCGCATCACCTCGTCGGTCAGGGTGATCGTGACGTCGACTGCGCGCGGATCGCTAAAGAGCCGTCGCAGGTTGCGCCGTGTCGCGCGTTCGCGTCGACTGGCGGGACGCGCCGACACCTCGATGAGCGCGCGGGCGCGAGAGAGAGCGGACTCGCGTACGGAGGCCGGTAACTGGTCGTCGGACAGCATGCTCATGTGTATCGACCGCTAGCTACTCGGAGGCTGCGGGATCCTCTTCGCTGGGAGTACTCACGACGAATCCCGTCGGAGCGCGCGTGAGATTCCATACCTCTCGCGAGACTACGTGAGCGGAGGCAGCGGCCGGCACGGCGAGCAGAACTCCAATGAGGCCGCCAAAATCTCCCGCCACCCAGGATCCGACTTCAGCGCCCACCAGGATTGCGATGAACACGGTGAGCGGGTTGATCTTGACCGAGCGGCTCATCACGATCGGGCGGAGGACGTGGTTCTCAAGTTGCGTGTAGACCATGAACACAATGAAGGTAATCACCCCGGCTGAGACGGAGTGAACGAGGGCAAAGAGAACGACCGGGATGCCCGCGAGCGCCCCGCCGATCTGGGGCAGAAAGTCCACGAGGGCGACCCAGAGACCGAACACCAGCGCAAAAGGCACCGAGATCACGAGCAGCGTAACGAAGATGACGGCACCCGCCGCGAGCGACATGACGAGGCTGCCCAGCATGTAGCCGAAGGCGACCTTGGAGATCTCGTTCCCGACGCGTGCCAGCCAGGCGCTCTTGGCGGGCGCCAGGTTCGAGAGGCCGAAGCGGCGAATCTTGGGTGACTCAAGCAGTACCAGGATCACGAAAGCGAACAAGGTGACGAAGGCCAGCACGAGCGTGGCGGCCCCTTCTCCGAACTTGAGCGCAGGCTTGGAGAGGCCCTTGGCAAAGGAGATCAGTTTGGACGAGTTCTTTTTGACCCACGTCTGCACGTGGTACTTATGCAGAAGATGGCCAATCCAACCCTTATTGTGCTCGGCCGCCTTGACGTAGCGGGGCAGATTGTTGGCGAGGTGGGTGAGGGAGTTGACGAGCGGGTATCCAAAAGCAAAGGCGAGTCCGAGGAAGACCAGGACCGCGACGCCCATGACGATCGCGACCGCAAACCCGCGCCGGGCGACGTGATGGTGCTGGAACCACACCACCAGGGGATTCAAGATCAGTGCGACGAATCCGCCGACAAGCATCAGCAACAAGATGTCACGGAGTCGGTACAGCAGCTTGCCCGAGAAGTACACGACGATGAGTACGCCGATCGTGACCAGGATGGTCATGAGGGGAACGCCCCGGGCTTCGGCGCGCTTGACCAGCATCGAACGGCGAGTGGGGACCCCTTCGTTTTCGGACTTACCGAGCGACATCACTCTCCCTCACCATGGTCACGCTACTGCTGTCGTTATTTCGACAAGGGATCTAAGGGTGGGGTGGGATTGGTCTGACGCAGTTTCCCGTACCGACGCCGATACAGGAAGTAGCACACGCCGCCAGCGATCGTGGGCAGCCAGTATGAGCCGAGGCGAAAGGCGAGGGTGGCCACCACCGCGTTCGCACTGGGCACGTCGGCCAAGACGAGTAGTCCACTCAAACTCGCCTCGACCAGCCCGAGTCCCCCGGGAGTGAGGGGGAGAAGGGCGAGCACCGCAGTGGCGGCGTAGGCGAGTAAGACGAGCGCGGGATCGGGACGCGTGCCCGTGGCGCGCAGCACCGCCAGCAGACTTCCGAAGTCACAGCCGATTCGCCCGGCCACGAGCAACAGCGCCTTCCACCAGTTTTTGCCGAGGTCGGCCTTGACCTGGTTGCGCTCGTTGATCAGGCGATCGCCGAGCTCTTGAGCGGATCGCTTGACGTTCTTGTGCCGTGCGAGTCGAGCGAAGAGCCAGTCGATGACCGCCGCGACCTGGCGCAGCGGCTTTTCGGTCGTGAGGACGACGACGCCGATGGCCAGTATCAAGACAAATCCCACCGCGCCCAGTTCTCCGGTGTGCACGAGACCCGGACTCACCGCTTCTCCACCGAGCAGCAGGGGCAGGGCGAAGATCGGCAGGGCGAAGAGAGCGCCCACACTGATAATGGAACTCACCGCGAGGCCGCCCGCCGCTTGGACCGTGTCGATGCCACTGCCGGCGAGCATGCGGTACTGGACGCTCGCACCCACCGCGTCACCGCCGGGCAGCGTGTTGGTGACCGCGTTGCCCGCGAGGAAGGCCGTGACGATGGCGAACCAGTTTTTGGTGCGTAGCACTAAGCGCAGCAGGGCCATCTGACAGAGGAAGCTCAACGTCTCGGCCACCACGGCCACGACGAGCCACCAGGGTTCGAGGGTGAGCAGTCGCGGCCACGACGAGATCACGTGCACGAGCCCGGGCATGAGGACGTAGAGGCTCAGCCCCGCGACGACGACCGCGATTACGGTCCGGATTCGATGATTGGACGGCCGAGCCGGTACGTCGGTTGCTATTGAGTCAATATATTCGGTGCCTTGTTTTCGCCCGGTGCTTCGCGCCACGCGGCGTACAAAGTACGGCGATCGCTCGTCGGTACGCTGAACGGGTGGAGCGCGTCGCGGTCGTCGGATCCCCGGGCGCGGGTAAGACAACTTTCTCGAACTCACTGGCCGCGCTGACCGGTCTGCCCCTCATCCACTTCGACGAACAGTTCTGGACGCCCGGCTGGGTGGAGACGCCCAAGGACGAGTGGGACCAAAAGCA
>DATHNV010000021.1:0-4087 GCA_035485615.1 Acidimicrobiales bacterium | reverse complement strand
TTGAACTTTCGTGGAAGGTAAGTGTCTCCGTAGAAGGGTCGCTCGTCGACGTCCTCGCGCGAGGCGGCCTTCTCACCATTGACGAAGATCTCCCAATGGGCTTCTGTCGTCGCGCGAAATGCCTGTCGCAAGTCGTCCGCGATGTTCGCCAGGTCGTCGTGCGCGCCACCGAGGTGTAGCTGCGGACAGGTCACCACGTTGCGCACGACGTCCCCGCACGCGCCAAACGAGGAGAGGAACTGTTCGTCCAACGCGCTCGCGAGGTGTCGCAGACTGCCCTTGAGTACGCCGTGAAACTGGACGGCCTGGCGGGTGGTCAGTCGAATCGTGCCGTCACTCTGGGACGAAGCGATCTCATCGAGCCCCAGCCATTGGGCTGGCGTCAGTCGGCCACCCGGTACGACCACGCGAATCATGAAGATGTACTCCAGGCTCTCGCCCGCCAGCGATCGTTCGCGACGCACGTCGCGATTGTCCTGGGAGTAGATCCCGTGAAACTTGAGTATCTGCTCGCTCTCGGCGCTCACGTTCGCCGCGTCGGCGGCCAGTTCCGTGGCCAGATTTCCGCGCAAACGCTCGCTTGCGCGCTTTACCGCTTCAACGCTCGATTCGCTCTGGAGCTCCACTATGGCCATCTGTCACCTCGCCCGGTTGAATAGATGAGTATTCTTATCAACTTAGTAATGTACGTGGGTTGGGCGCAAGACCAAGAGGTCAAAAATTCCCCTCGGGGTCGAGAGGACCTCGTCGATCCTCAGATTTGACGGCTTACCAGGGAGCGGTGAGTTGGCTCTCGATGGCCGCGGCCATCGCCGAGTAACCGAGGACATTGGGGTGCAGGTTCGGGCCGTACGGGCCCCTCGCGCACATCCAGGTGAGATCGCACACTTGGAGAACGTTGCTCGACACATCACCGATGCCCGCGACATGCACGCGGGCGCGCGAGGGTGAGTCGAAGTAGTTGCTCACGTTGGCCATGGGAATGCCAGCGCTGGAGTAGATGTACAAGAGCGTGGCGTTGAGTCGACCCAACACCCCTTTACTCCGGTTGGCAAAGTTCTCCCCCGAGAGACCGTGTATGGCGTCGGCGATGTAGGGGTCATAGTGACCCACGCCCACAAACGTCACGTGAGGCCCGGCGGCCGCTTCGAGATTGTTGACGATGTACGGCAACTGGAGGCTGAGTTCTTCGATGTTCTCTCCCACACACGACTGAATCAACGGTGCGTTGATCAGGCACGGGTGAAAGTCGTTAAAGCCGAGATCGAGGGTGACGAAGCCCTGTTCATTCTGGTGGCTCTGGAGAAAGGCCACGGCGGCACTGAGCTGACTGCCCACACCTCGGTAACACGAATCGTCGCCGCTGATCATGGTGGCCGTGGACTCGCCCGGGCAACCCAATTGAGTCAGTGTGAGGCTCACTCCGCGCGACGCTTCGTAGGACACGATGTCATTGGCGTACCCCTCGTCGGTCACCTGGCCGTGAGGGTCGCTCAACGTGGGTTGGTAGCCCACCGAGGCCGATGCGCCCAAGTCGAGATAGAAGCCGCTGGTCGTGAGGGTGCTGGTGCTTTCCGCGCCGGCGCGTGGGGTACCAAATCCGAACGCTAACGCCGAGACGACGAGCGCAGACAGTACGAGAGCACCCAATCGACGGGGCACCACAACCCGACACAACTTACCCGTCACGTAACTCACCTCAGATACCAAAGGCGCAGCGCAACTTCATCACTGGCCCGCGAGCAGGCTACCGAGCGATCACCGCGGGCTTGGCGAGTTTCACTCAATCTTTATATAAATGTGTCGGGACCAATGGAATAGCGTCGCCACGTGAGTGAAGACCGGTCGACACGTCGGGAGTTTCTGCGCCGGGCGGGCGCTACATCGGCGATCTCTATCGCGGCGCTCGGCGCCGGCCTCGCACTCGACGACTGCTCGAAACAATCTCGGACGTCAACGTCAACCTCCACTTCCACGTCAACGTCAACGTCAACGTCCACGACGACAACGACTCTCGGGCCGGCGACGTCACGGGACTGGGCGAATCTCGCCTCGTCGCTCACGGGCACCCTGGTTCGACCAACGAGTGCGTCGTACGCCACGTCGAGCCTGCTCTACAACGCGAAGTTCGTCGGCTTGCACCCGCAAGGCATCGCGTACTGCGCGAGTTCCCAGGACGTCGCGCGCTGCGTCGACTTTGCCACGTCGCACCAGATGGCCATGTGCGCTCGCTCCGGGGGCCACAGCTACGCGGGTTACTCCAGTTGCGATGGGTTAGTCATCGACGTGAGTCGACTCAACGCTGTAGGAGTGGACACCGCGTCGAACACCGCGGTCATTGGCGCGGGAGCCCTTCTCATCGATGTCTATAACGAGGTGGGAGCCAACAATCGGCTACTGCCTGCTGGCTCGTGTCCCACGGTGGGCGTCGCGGGACTCGCCCTCGGCGGGGGCATCGGCGTGTTCGCGCGACGATACGGACTCACGTCGGACAACCTTCGCGCACTCGAGGTCGTCACCGCCGACGGCACACTGGTGCGAGCCAACGAGAGCGACCACGCCGACATGCTCTGGGCCAGTCGGGGCGGCGGGGGCGGAAACTTCGGTGTCGTGACGTCCCTCACGCTCGACGTCCACGTCATGCCCGAGGTCACCCTCTTCACGTTGCAGTATCCCTGGGCGGCGGCGGCCACGATGCTCGAGGCGTGGCTCAACTGGATCGACACCGCACCCGATGAGCTGTGGTCGAACTGCGTTCTCGAGTCCCAGGGCACGTACGGATTCCTGGGCCAGGTGGGTGGGGTGTTTTGTGGCTCCCCCAGTGAGCTCGCGACATATTTATCGTCGTTGACATCCGCCATCGCCGCGACCCCGACCTACAGCTTTAGTGGATCCAACTCGTATCTGACGGCGATGGAGATCGAAGCGGGGTGTTCGGGTCTGAGTGTGGCGGCGTGCCACTTGTCGTCACAGAACCCTCACGGTCAACTCAGCCGCGAGGCGTACTCGGCCAAGTCGAGTTACGTGAACGGGCCCCTCTCGTCGGCCGGGTGCGCTCGCATCGTCGACGCGATCGAGCATCTCGCCTCGCTCGCCCCCACCCTGGGCGGAGCCCTCGCGTTCGACTCGTACGGCGGGGTGATCAATCGAGTGCCGAGCGACGCGACGGCATTCGTGCACCGCGACAAGTT
Source organism: Acidimicrobiales bacterium (assembly GCA_035485615.1). GTDB lineage: Bacteria > Actinomycetota > Acidimicrobiia > Acidimicrobiales > RAAP-2 > RAAP-2. The sequence goes on along the minus strand of DATHNV010000021.1, from coordinate 896 downwards.
GGCGTGCATTCAGGCGACGTACTCCTGGTCCTCGGGAGCAAGCGCTTCGGTCATTGACGCCGGTCAATCCTGGCTGACGTGGCTCGGCACGAACGTGTTCGATCCCGCCTCCGGGGCGTATCAGAACTACATCGACCCCACACTTTCGAACTGGCAGAGCGCGTATTACGGGAGCAACTTTGATCGTTTGGTCACGGTCAAGCGGCTCTACGACCCCGACAATCAGTTCTCGTTCGCCCAGTCAATCCCCGTGTAACCGATGCCCAAGGGCACGCGAAGGGGTGACGAAAACGTCAAAAAGGTCATCTTTCGGGTCGGTTCGCATAGGTGTTTTGCTCGCAACGGTGAATATTTTGTCGCTAAATCCCTGGGTTTCAACAGCCATCACCTTAAAATGACCCCAGTTTGGCTTTGGGTTGTTCCACTTTTGATGGAGTGTCGGAATACTTATGCGAAATGTCAAATGTCTTAAAACCGTCGAGCCGCGAAACTGAAATGGCGACCGTCAACGAACGTCGCCGCGGGAGCCGCACGCGCACGGGAGTGCGCTCACCGGTACCCGACTCGATCAGCGGACTCCAGAGTGCGATCTCAGACGACGCGTCGTTGACGCCGAGCGAGGTCGCTGCCTTCCAGTCCAAGAGCCACCGGATCTGGATCGGTTACGGCGTGATCGGCACACTGCTTCTCGCCTACTTGATCTCGTTGATCGTTCGCAACGCCAATCAGTCGTGGACCTGGCTCGACGGATGGGCGCTCACGAGTTTGGAGCTCGTGGCCGTCGGCATGTGCCTGTACCGCGGCTTCGATCGCCGTCCGGGCCGTGCGATTCCGCTCATTCTGGGCTTTGCCCTGTTGTCGTGGACCATCGGCGACTTCGTGCTTACAGCCGAATC
>DATHNV010000020.1:0-7600 GCA_035485615.1 Acidimicrobiales bacterium | reverse complement strand
GGATCTCAGGCGTTCGCCGACGCCGCGACGCGACTCAGCGAGTGCGGGACCGACGTCGACGGTTGGATCGTACTCACCCACGTCGACCTCTCCGACGACGACCCGCGCGATCTCCGCGTGCGCAACGCCTTCGGCGAGGTTTATCCCTATGCGCTATGTCCGAGTTACGAGGAGGTGCGCGACTACTGCCGCACGCTCGTCGCCGAAACACTGCACAGTGCGCCGCTACGCGGGGTCGTGCTCGAAGCGTGCGGCCCCATGGGTCTCGATCACTCCAGTGATCACGACAAGATCAACCTGGCGCAGTGGAGCCTCGTCGAACGCCAGTTGCTCTCCCTGTGTTTCTGCGACGCCTGTGCAGCTGGCATGCGCGATGTTGGTATCGATCCCGCGGAGCTGGCACTCACCGTTCGACAGGCTCTCGCCCGCTCCACCTCCACGATGGAGGACGCTCTGGGCGTGACGTGCGCCGCCACGGCGGCCTTTCGCGTATCGCGCTCGACCACGTTGCAACGAGACGTCACCGAGGCGGCCCGACAGGTGAACGGCGAGGCGAGCGTCACGTTGCACGCCAGCGCGAGCCCGTGGGCCACCGGATCCTTCGCCGCGACCACTGCGGATGCGCTCACGCTCGTCAACGGCGCCGTAGCGAATTGCTGGGGCGAGTCACGTGCGACGCGCGAGCTCGCGGATCTAGGACCGATGACGAGCAACCTCGGCGCGTACCTGCGCCTCGACCACGAATGGTCGGCCAACGAGGGGATCGTCTCTCACTACGCCGAGGTCGGCGTGCGAGAACTTCACCTCTACCACCTCGGACTGCTATCCGAGACGAGTCTTGGCAACGCGCAGCGTCTTACCTCGACTTGGCGTCGCACCGGTGACGCTCGGCTCGATCAAATTGAGGAATCATTGAGCGATGGATGACATCGTTCTTCTCACTGGCGCCCAGGGAGCGATCGGATCGATGCTGCGGCGCTCGCTTCGCAGTCCCGGTCGGCATCTGCGACTGCTTGACGTCGCACCTCTCTCACCTCTCGAGCCCGGCGAAGACGCGACGCTGATCTCGGGATCGTTTCTTGATCCCGGCGTGCTCGACGACGCCTGTCGAGGGGCCAACGCCATCGTGCACATGGGCGGGCTCTCGCACGAAGGCTACGCGTGGGCTGAGTACCTCGAGGTGAACATTCACGGGACGTTCTTGATTGCCGAGGCCGCCCGACACGCGGGCGTTGAGCGCATCGTCTACGCGAGTTCCAACCACGCGGTCGGCTTTGCGCCGCTGCATGACGACGGTACAGTTCCCGACTACGAGTTCCCCCGCCCCGACACCTACTACGGCGTCTCCAAGGCGGCCAGCGAAAACTTGCTGAGTCTGTATCACGACCGCTATGGCCTCGATGTGGTGTGCCTGCGTATCGGCTCCTACCGCGAACGGCCCAGCGACGTTCGCTCGATGTGGAGTTGGCTGTCGCCCGGCGACTGCGCGCGACTAGTTGAGGCCTCGCTATCGGCACCTCGCCCAGGATTTCGCGTGGTGTGGGGCGTGTCCGCCAACACGCGCGCGGCGGTCTCATTGAGTGAGGCTCGCGCCATCGGTTACGAACCGCTCGACAACGCCGAGGACTTTGCCCCGAGCATCGCCGCCGATCGCGACGACTGGCGGGTTGTCGGCGGCCGGTACACCGGCCCTGACGTAACTTGATCAGTCGACCAGCGTCACGTAAATATCGCAGAGGTTCCAGCCGGTGTGCCCGCCCGGAATGAGCCGACCCAGGGCGGCCAGCGCGGGATAGGTGTTGTGGGTTCTCGCGACGTCGCCCCAGTTGAGGCCCCGGTCGCCAATTTGCGCCCAGGTATCGTTCGACACCCACGCTCCGGACACGCCACGGACGAAGTCCCGGCCGTCGGAGGAGCGCGCGAGAAACACGGCGTCGCGAGGCTCGAGTGACAGCTCACGGGCCATGCGCCAGGCGAACTCCTGGCACCGCCCGCCTTCGCCCGGACCGTCGACGCGCACCGTGACTTCGCCAACTCCGAGAATCGCGCTCCTGGGTCCTGCAGCGCGTAGCGCCTCACCCCACTCGCTGACCACAGCGACGACGTCGCCTGAGACACGCGACCCCATATCGATCACCTCGTATCCCCGTCGCGTCGCCTCGGCGTGGGCCCACGTCAGCATCATCGCGGGCTCCGCGACCACGCTGTTGCGGTGCTCGGGTCCCAGCTCTTGCTCCATGAACGTACGACGGTTGGCGAACGCGGTGCGCATCTTGGAACGCAGTGACTCGTCGACCGCGATCGACGCCCCCAGGCTCTCGACCTCTCGCGACGTGGGCTCGTAGTCGTAGGTCATCGCCGAGGCGACCCACTCGGCGCCCGAGACCACGTTGTCGACCAAGATAAGACTGGTTGATCTCTGTGCCCGCACGTGTCGCAACATGGCCCCACCCCCGATCAGTGAGGTCGACGCGCGAATCTGGTTCAGAGAGGTGATGTCGAGGCCCGCACGAAGCGCCCCACGCCACACTTCGCCGAGATCCTCCAGGGTGAGCGGCGGGGCAGGGACAACGCAGAGACTCGACGCGCCACCCGACAACAGAAACACGACGGACTCGGCGTGATCGGGCTCGCCGAGGAACGTCAACACCGCGTCTCCCGCGCTGAGACTTTTTGCCCCAGGTACCGGGTGCTCGCCGACAATAACGACGTCGCGAAAGTCGGACACCTCATCTCCGACGTCACTCACCACAATCTGTCGGTGAGCCCTCGCGCCCAGGATGCGGCGCGTCGCTGCAGCCATCTCGCGTGACGCCTTACCGATCGCCACCACATCGACGGGTCCACCACTAGCGAGGACCTCGTTGAGCCGCGCTTCGATGAGACGACTGAGCTGCATCTCCGTCGACCACCTCAGGGCGATCGCGAGCGCATCCTCTTGGAGGGTTGTATTTCTCATGTCCTCTTCGCCTGGCGGAGGCTCGTTAGTTGGACCACTCCGCGGTGTCGAGATAGCCCGACGAGAGCGAGAACGAAGTGCTGCGAACATTGACGCCGGCGGGAAGGTCGAACACGACGCAGCCCGAGTCGCTCGCGCCCGCCTTCAGATCGATTATTCCCGCGCCCGAGTAAAAGTTGGTGCACTCCGAGACGCTCGCAAAGTCGGCCGTGTAGGTCTGTCCGTCACTCCCGATCACGGTCAACGCGTCGTTGGCGTCGCCGTCGACCTCTTGGTCACTCGTGTTGTCGACCGTGAGTTCGACCGCCACGAACCGATCACCGGCACTGGGCACGGCCGACCCCGAGTTTGCCGACGCAGGATCGACAATTTGGGTGGCGGAGACGGCGAGCTCGTCGCCGTAAAAGTCGTGCACGGTCTCCGATGTCCCCAGGGCACCGGTCGACGGCGACGACGTGATCGGTTTCACGATCCGCTGAGACAACTCGAGAGCCGAGAGGACCTTCGCCTCTTTGATGAGTTCGTTGTCGGTCGCGCGGTAAAGAGTCGCGTACGACGCGGCCGTCTTTGAGTTCAACGAGGCGACGGTGTCGTTGCCCAGCGCCCGAAAGGCTGCGACGTACGTGGCCATATCCTTTCTAACCGCGCGCGGCCACACTTCGAGCAAGAGCGACCTCGTATACCCGTCAAACGCGATGCTCAACTTCTTCAAATATGCCGCATTCGATTTGCTCGTGCCCGACGTGAAGTTGTTGACCAACGCATCGATCTTGTTGCCATCTGTCTTTAACGTCGACGAGAAGTACAACCGTGCAGACACCACACGCACGCGATTGGAGGGTCTCGAGGTGCCGCTCGGACCCCGGGTGCCCCGCGCCACCACCGTGAAGTAGTACGTCTTTCGTGGGTGTAGCCCCCTGACGACGCACGTGGTGGTCCGCGTCACGCACGTGTGGCTTAAGGGGTGCGAGGTCACGAGAAAACTCCTCGCACCAACTGGTCGAGCCCAGCTCACCGATATGGAGGTACCGGAACCGGTGGCCCGCACCCTCACTGGCGACGCCTGAGTCGCGGCTCCGGCTGCACCCGCCGACATGATGAGGGCCAACGCCAACGTCGTGACCGAGACAACGAGCGCCCACGGGCGAAAGGAACTACTTCGATTCATGCGATCCGACTCCTCGTCCCTTTAAGGTTAGACACGCGTGAGCAAACAAACGGCCCAACCAAATGGCGATTTGGCTTTGGATAGGCTCATTCCGTGAGCGGTCCGGTCAACGAAGAGCTCTGGCAAACCAGCCCCGATCGGCACGATTTTCCCGCCGCGCGCACGTATCTCTCGCTCATCGCCGACCCCGCCACCGTCGACAAGATCGTCAAAGCTCTTGAAAAGGCGCCTACCACCATCTACGAAGTGAAAGACATCTTGCGCGCCAGTTCACTACCGCTGTTGGAGAAGGACGATCAGCACGTGGCCGAAGATCTGGACAAGGTCAGCAGGGGCCAAAAACTCTCTCCGATATTGCTCGTACGGGGGCGCTTTATGAAGAACCGCGATCTCGTGGTGGCAGATGGATACCACCGCATCTGCGCCAGTTATTGGTTAGGCGAGAATTCGCCGGTTCCCTGTCGCATCGTCGACGCGGAGTAACCCGCGTAGCGGCCACGCGAGCGGTTTTACACTTGATCGGTGCGACGGATTCCTTTTCTCTTGCTGGGCGTGCTCACGGTGCTGGCGGGAGCCTTTGCGGTCATCTCGATCGTGCAGTCGAATTCGTCGGGCTCGTCCGACACCGTCTTTACGCCCTGCCATGACCCTGGTTTCACCGTGAAGCCCTCCACCTTCGTGGTTTCGTGCGCCGACGCAAACTCGGAGTTCACGAACCTGCACTGGACCGCGTGGGGCGATGCCACGGCCTACGCGACCGGCGAGGTGCGCTGGAACGACTGTCAGCCGACCTGCGTCGCAGGCCACTGGCGCAGCGGGCCGGTGACCATCTGGGCGTGGGACCTGCGCACCGAGGGTCACATGACCGCGTACACGAAACTCCGGACCTCCTCACGGTTCATGTTCACGATGACCCTGTGGGGTACCAATGGCGGAGGTTTCCTTGCGCCCTCGTTGTCCACGTAAGAATCGGCTAAAGCGAATCTCCTGGAAGCCAGTAGCCGTACTTATACTTGGCCACGCACTACGCCGCGGGTCGGAGCGCTCGTCGTTGCCAGTGAGTGTCTCGTGGCACTGACGACTTCAAGCTGGGAGTACGAACGATGAAGTATCTTCGCCGCGCCGCGCTGGTCGCCGCGACGTCACTCGCCCTCACTCTGCCCGCCGGCGCCATCTCGCCCGCCAACTGGACCGTGGCGCGCCGCATGTCGCTGCCGGCTCAGGGAACCAACATTCCCGATGGATTTATCTCCTCGCTCAGCTGTCCGAGTTCCACCACGTGCGTCGCGGCCGGGGCCTACACCAACGCCCAGGGCGAGATTCTTGGCCTGATTGAGACCGAGCGCAACGGGACATGGCTGAGTCCCAAGAGCCTTGCGCCACCCACGGGGGCCGCCAGCGATCCGGGCGTCACGCTCTATCAAGTGTCGTGCGCCGCCGCCGGCAACTGTGTCGCCGCCGGCAGCTACGACACGAACGCCAGCGAGATGCCCTTGCTGGTCGAAGAGCACGACGGTCGTTGGGCGCGAGGGCGCGCGTTAGCACTGCCGGCGAACGCACTCGTCAAGGGACAGGACGCGCTCATTCGCGCCGTGTCATGCAAGCGTGCCACCTCGTGTAGCGCGATCGGCATCTATCAGGACAACAATCCGGTGGGATCGCGTAGCGAGGGCTTCGTCGCCAACGAGGTCAACGGCGTGTGGCGACGTGCCACTGAGGTGGCCCTTCCCAAGAGCAACTTCGATCCCTTCGTCTCGCTCGTTCAGGTGTCGTGCTCATCGGCGAGCAATTGTGTAGCAATTGGCTCGTTCATCGACGCGAACGACGTGACCCAAGCGCTCGTGGTCCAAGAGACCAATGGCGTGTGGCGTCGCGGCGAGGCGGTGGCCCCGCCAACCAACGCCAGCCGATTCGCGGGAGCCTCGTGGAGTGAAGTGACGTGCTTGAGCGATGGCTCGTGCGCCACGCTGGGCACCTACAACTCATCAACGGGAGCCATTGAGGCGATGGCGGACAACGAATCAGACGGCTCGTGGGGTGCGGCCGTTCAGGTAACCCTGCCGCCCGACGCCGCGCCAAACCCGCACGTCACGCTCTTTGGCTTTGGCGGGATCGCGTGCTCGAGCGCGGAGTACTGCAGTCTCGGCGGTCAGTACAAGGACGCCGCGGGCAAGTATCAGGGCTTCCTCGCCAACGAAGACGCGGGATCCTGGGCGGCTGCCCAAGACGTCGACCTACCGACCGGAGGCGCGTCCGGCGGCGCGAACGGCGGCATTGTTGCTCTCAGTTGCCCACGCAGCGACAACTGCGAGGCCAGCGGGTCCTACCTCGACTCGAGTGGCAACTATCAGGCCCTCGTGGTGAATGAAGTGAATGGTGTGTGGCAGCGCGCCAGCCAGGTAACCCTGCCCGAAGGGGCCAGCACCGTCGGGGTCGATGGCGGCGTATACGCCATCGACTGTTGGTCCAATGCAACGTGTGTGGGAATCGGGAGTTATCTCACGGGATCGAGCACCTATGAGGGTTTCACACTGACTGGGTAGAGAACGGTCGGTACGAGCAAGGTTTCATTTCCTTTCCACCTGGGAGTCTCGCGCCATTCACTTTGCGGTAACCCTGGATTCTTACGGTGTCTATGTGGCACGCGCTCGAACTCACCTCCCCCTTGATGATGATGGGCGTGCCGCACCTCGCCCCGTGTCGGGAGTCAATTCGTGAGCGCCGCCATTGACCTCGCCGGACACAACACGATCCTCGTCGTCGAAGACGAGGAGAGTTACCAAGACGCGCTCAACGTCGGACTGAGCGTCGAAGGGTTCGTCGTCGTGGGAGCCACCAACATCGCCGAGGCCCGTGCGGTACTCGCCACGACCAAGCCGGACCTGGTGTTACTCGACGTCATGTTGCCCGACGGCTCGGGCATTGACTACTGCCGCGAGCTCCACGACACGACTCGAATTCCGGTCATCATGGTCACCGCGCGCACCAGTGAGGTCGACGTCGTTCTCGGACTCGAGATCGGCGCGGCCGACTACGTGACCAAGCCCTATCGACTGCGCGAACTCGTCGCGCGCATCCGGGCCGTCCTACGCCGACCAACGACAACTGACGGCGAAATCATCACTTTCGGTGACCTACGCATCGACTTCACGCGTCGCACCGTGACGCGCCAGAACCGCGAGGTCGAACTCTCGCGCAAGGAGTTCGACCTGCTCGCGCTGTTCGCGACGCGACTCGGACAGGTCGTGACGCGCGAGGTCTGTCTCGACACCCTGTGGTGGGGCCTGGAGTTGTCCGACACCCGAACGCTGGACACCCACGTCAAACGGCTTCGCCAAAAGATCGAAGACGACCCGGCGAATCCCCGACACCTGATAACGATTCGTGGCGTTGGCTTCCGGCTTGACGCCTAGCCTGAACAGCGTGCGCGCGCACGACACTGCCTACGACTTCACTCTCTCCGACCAGGACGG
>DATHNV010000019.1:0-3862 GCA_035485615.1 Acidimicrobiales bacterium | reverse complement strand
AGTTGCGCATCATGAGTTGAGAGTCAATCTGTCGCATGGTCTCGAGCGAGACGCCCACCGCGATGAGCAGCGTGGTGCCGTAGTAGGGGAAGCGGTTGATGCTCCAAAGCGCCATCAGCACACTGGGCGTCACGGCGACGGAGGCCAGGAAGACCGCGCCCACCACCGTAAGTCGAGAGAGCATGCGCGAGAAGTAGCGCTCGGTAGGCATGCCCGGGCGAATGCCCGGCACGAAGCCGCCCTGTTGGCGCAGCATCTCGGCCTGTTGATGCGGGTCAAAGGCGATGTAGACGTAGAAGAACGTAAAGGCGAGGATCAACAAGAAGTCCGAGGCGATGTAGAAGAAGCTCGTCGGTGACAGAGAGTTGCGCACGAAGTTCTGGAAGCTCGCCCAGGGCACAATGTTCGACAACAGCACGGGGATGTAGAGCACCGAGGACGCAAAGATGATCGGGATCACGCCCGACTGGTTGACCTTGAGGGGAATATACGTCGAGTTTCCGCCCATCTCGCGGCGTCCCACCACGCGCCGGGCAAAAGTAACGGGAATACGACGTTGGCCGTTGTCCATGAAGACGATGAGGACCAGCAGGGCGAGAGAGACGATGAGAATCACGTAGAACTTGTAGGGACCACCCTCTTCCCACACCGCGCGTCCACCCGAGGGCAGGCCCGCCACGACGTTGGCGAAAATGAGCAGTGACATGCCTTGGCCGATGCCGCGCTGGGTGATCAACTCGGCCAGCCACATCACAAAAGCCGTCCCGGCGGTGAGGATCAACACCATCATCAGCGCGTACCAGATGTTGAAGCGCGGGACCATCAAGTTGATGTCAAAGCCCAACAACGCCTCGTCGTGCCCGTGGAAGGCGTAGATGAGACCCGTCGACTGCAAGAGGGCGAGCCCAATGGTGAGGTACCGGGTCGTCTGGGTGATCTTCTTCTGGCCGACCGCGCCCTGGTCGCGCCACTCGCCCAACTTGGGGATGACCCCGGTGAGCAATTGGATCACGATGGAACTCGTGATGTAGGGCATGACGCCCAGACCAAACACCGCCAGACGCGTCAGCGCCCCGCCCGAGAAGAGGTTCAAGAAGCCAAGCACGCCGCTCGAGCTCGCCTGCTTCTGGAGAGACTTGATCGCGGTCCAACTCACGCCCGGGATCGGGACGTTTGCGCCTAGCTGGTACAGGCAGATAATGCCGATCGTGAAGAGGACCTTGTTGCGAAGGTCCGGAACACGAAAGATATTCGCCAGGCGCTGCAGCACTGTTCGACCTTAACGGTTTTGGTGCTGGTTGCCGGAGGCGGGCGGTCGCACCGCGAAGGGCAGCGCCAGTACGGTCACCGTGCCACCAGCTGCTTCGATGGCATCCTTCGCCGACGCCGAGAAGCCGTGCGCGGAGACGTTGAGCGGACTGGACACGCCACCGCGACCCAGGACCTTCACGAAGTCGTTCTTGCGCGCGAGGCCGTGCTCGACGATGGTCTCGAGGGTGATCTCGCTTAGCCCCAGGGCGCCGAGCGCGTCCAGGTTGACCGGCGTGTACTCGACGCGGAAGGGGTTGGTGAATCCCTTCAACTTGGGGATGCGCTGCAGGAGTGGCAACTGGCCACCCTCGAAGCTCGCGCGAATTTGACGACGCGCCTTTTGTCCCTTGGTGCCGCGACCGGCCGTCTTGCCACCCTTACCGGCGATACCGCGACCGACAATCTTCTTGCGGTGCGTGGAGCCTTCGGGCGAGGTGAGGTCGTGCAACTTCATCTCTAGACCTCTTCTACTTTCACGAGGTGCGGTACCCGAGCGATCATCCCGTGAATCTCGGGACGATCGGGCAGCACGTTGGATTGGCCGATGCCACGAAGTCCCAGCGCGCGAAGAGTTCCGCGGTGCTTGGGCTTGGTGGCGATCGTTGAACGAATCTGGGTCACTTTCAGCATGACTACCCCTCCGTCACTTTAAAGAGGTCACCCTCGCGCTGACGCTCGCGGTACGCGCGCAGCGTTCCAAAGGGCACCACTTCGTCGGGGGCCTTGTCGCGCATGGCGGCGATCTCCTCGGGGCGACGCAACTGCTTGAGGCCTTCGATCGTGGCGTGGGCCACGTTGATGCCATTGGACGAGCCGAGCGACTTGGCGATGATGTCCTTCACCCCGGCCATCTCGAGAATCGCGCGCGCCGCTCCCCCGGCGATGACGCCGGTGCCGGGAGCCGCGGGCTTCATGAGCACCCGACCCGCCCCAGCGGTGCCGATGACCGGATAGACGATGGTCGAGCCCGCCAGGGGCACGTCGAAGATGTTCTTGCGAGCTTCTTCGATGCCCTTCTGCACGGCCAGGCCGGCTTCCTTGGCCTTGCCGTAGCCAAGTCCCACCTTGCCCTTGCCATCGCCGATCACCATGAGGGCGGTGAAGGAGAACCGACGACCACCCTTGACGACCTTGGAGACACGGTTCACCTTGATGGTGCGCTCTTCGAACTGTTCTACATCAGTCATTTAAAACTCCAGTCCGCCGGCGCGCAGCGCGTCGGCGAAGGCCGCCACGCGGCCGTGATAGTCGAAGCCACCGCGGTCAAAGACCACCGTGGCGATGTTGGCTTCCTTGGCCCGGCTCGCGAGGAGCTCGGCGACCTTCTTGGCGCCCTCGACGTTGCCGCCGCTGACGTCCTTGAAGGCCGGCTCGACCGACGACGCCGCGGCCAGCGTGCGACCGTTCACGTCGTCAATGATCTGAGCCGAGATGTGCTTGTTGGAACGACTCATCGCGACGCGCGGACGCTCGGGCGTGCCAGAGAGCGTCTTGCGAACGCGACGGTGTCGACGCAGACGAAGTTCACGGGTAGTGCGTGGCATTACTTTGCGGCCTTTCCTGCCTTGCGCGCGACCCTCTCGCCGAGGTAGCGCACACCCTTGCCCTTGTAGGGCTCGGGCTTACGAAGCTTGCGGATGTTCGCGGCCACCTGGCCGACGATCTCCTTGTCGGGTCCCTTGATGATGACCCGCGTGGGGGTGGGTACCTCGAAGGTCACGCCTTCGGGGGCGGTGAACCGCACGGGGTGACTGAAGCCGAGAGCGAGGTCAAGCACGCCGGGAGCCCCGGCGGAGGCGCGATAGCCCACGCCGATGATCTCGAGTTCCTTGCTCCAGCCCTGGGTCACGCCCACGACCATGTTGGACACGAGCGTGCGTGTGAGACCGTGCAGGGCCTTCTGGGCGGTCTCGTCGCTCTCGCGTGAGACGACCAGGGTGTCGCCCTCTTGATCGAGCGTGATGCCCGAGGGCACGGTGCGACTCATCGTGGCTTGGGGGCCCTTTACGGTGACGACGTCACCGGCCACGCTCACCTCGACGCCCGAGGGCACGGTGATGGGGTTACGACCGATTCGTGACATTAGAGAACCTCCCGTGAGGCGAGGCGGCTACCAGACATAACAGAGCACCTCGCCACCCAACTTGGCCTTGCGAGCTTCGCGGTCGGTCATGAGGCCGTGGCTCGTCGAGACGACAGCCACGCCCACACCACCGAGGACCTTGGGCATCTGGTCGGACTTCTTGTAGATGCGCAGTCCCGGCTTCGAGACGCGCTTGATACCCACGATGGTCTTCTTGCGGTCCTCGGAGTACTTGAGGTTGATCTCCAGAAGCGCGCCGGGCTTGTTGTCGAGCTTGGTCACCGTGTAGCCCGAGATGTAGCCCTCTTTTTGCAGAACCTTGGCCAAGTTCTCCTTGAGCTTGGACGACGGCATCTTCACGCTGTCGAACATCGCGGCGTTGGCGTTGCGAATGCGCGTGAGCATGTCGGCGATGGGGTCAGTCATTGTCATAGCTGTCCTCCTACCAACTGGCCTTGGTCACGCCCG
>DATHNV010000018.1:0-3171 GCA_035485615.1 Acidimicrobiales bacterium | reverse complement strand
TCGATCATCGGGCCCGAAGCAGTGATCGGGTCGGGATCGCAGTTGGGTCCCACCTGTGTGGTGGGAGCCAAGGAGCACGTGGCGCCGGACTCCCACCTCTTTGGCGACGTCCGTCTTGGCGGCGTGTAGCTCCCGTTAGCGGAAGAGGTCGTCGTTCTTCGAACGCACGATGTTCTCGCTCACCGAGCCAGGGCCGAAGAAGGATGGGTCGAGTCCCCGCACCAACGCGAATGGTGTGGCCGCGGACTTGTGCAAGACGAGGTTGGCGGCGCCAGCAATCTCGTCGGCGATCGCCACCTCGGTTGCCTCCAGCAGGCGTCCCGTCGCATCGTGAGTGCCGCGAAGGTCGAGCACGGGGCGCAGTCCGGCCGAGCCGAGCGCGACGTCGGTGACACCCTGGCGCCACACTCGTCCAAAGGTGTCGGTGATGAGGACCGCCACATCAACGCCGAGGCGACGCGCGAGTTCGCCGCGGATACGTCGCGCCGAGCGGTCGGGATCTTTGGGCAACAAGATGGCGGTGCCGTCGTCGGCGTTGGAGAGATCAACACCGGCGTTGGCATTGATGAAGCCGTGGTGTGTCTCGGTGATGCGAAGCGTGCCGCGACGTCGCAAGACGCGACGCGACTCGCCTTCGACGATGGCGACTTTGTGCTCGTCGGTCCCGTCGAACGCCACGACCTGACCTTCAGACTTGGAGACCACCTTGCTGGTCACGATTACGAGGTCGTTTTCGCGCAGCGATTCGCCCGCGGACGCCAGAGAATCGACGAGAAGCGTTACGAGGTCGTCGCCACCTCGGACCATGACCGGGCAAGCCAGCGCGACGAGTCGAAGTTCGCTCACGAGATCAACACCGTGGCGAGTCGCCGGGCGCTGTCGGGTTCGGCCATGATCGTCGTCGTGACCTCTACGCGCATTCCGAGGTGACGAATGGGATCGGCCAGTGCTGAGTCGACTTCGTCGATGACCCACGTTCCTACGAGGTCGCCGTAATAGTCGGCCACGCCGAGGGCGCTGGACTCGTGCCCTAACTCTCGCAGGAGTCGGTCGGCGGGACCTTTGAGTGCGGCACCGCCGACAAGCGGCGACACCGCAATGATGTCGTCGCGTCGGGTGGCGAGAATCTCGCGCACACCGGGAACCTGGAGTATCGGCTCGATGGAGATGACGGGGTTGGACGGCGCGATCACGATTTTCTCGGACCCACGCAGTGCGCGTGCAACTTCGGTCGTCATGCTCGCGTCCTTCACGCCCACGATCTCGACGCCGCGCACCACGACATCGTGGTGGTACTTCACGAAGTACTCCTGAAAGCTGAGCCGTCCGTTCTCGGTCACGAACTCCGTGGCGATGGTGTCGTTGGTGACGGGCAACAGCGCGACGGCCACGCCGAGTCGTTGCGTAAGCTCGCGAGTGACCTCGGTCTTGGTCGCCCCTTGGGCGAGTCGCTCGCTTCGATACAGGTGGGTGGCCAGATCACGATCACCCAGTCGGAACCAATCCTCGCCCCCCAGCGCCCCCAGCTCTTCCATGACTCGCCACGACTCGCCGCGCAGTCCCCACCCCAGTTCGTCGTTGTTGAGCCCGGCCAACGTGTACGTGATGGTGTCGAGATCCGGGCAGATCGTCAGTCCGTGGAGCACCAGGTCGTCGCCGACATTTACGACAGCGCGCAACTCGCTCGGATCGACCACGTCGCTCAGCGCGCGCAAGAGCCGCGCCGCGCCCACCCCGCCCGAGAGAACCGTTATCACCTCCGAAACCTTAGAGGCGCGTCGATAACATCGAATGATGAGCGAGCTCGACGAGGGATGGCCCGGCTCGCCCGCCTACGTGGTCTTGCGCATGAATGGCGGGGCGATTGAGCGGGTCGCCGAGCACGGCGACCTCGACGACGTGCGTGACTGGGCGTCCGTCTCCAAACTCGCGGTCTCGATGGCCTTTGGTGTCGAGATGGACTGGGATCTGCACAGTTACACCGAGATGGTCGGCCCCCAGGGCGCCAACTACGCCAATCTTCTCTCTCATTCGAGCGGGCTCGGTCTCGAAGAGAGCGACCCCGTCATCCCCATCGCCACCAAGCGCGTGTACTCCAACTACGGGGTCGAACTCGCCGTGTCCAAGATCGTGGGCGAGAACAGTGCCGCGCAGTGGCTCGAGGATCGCGTGTTTTCGCCTCTGGGTCTGGCGAGCACGTCACTCGTCGGCCGTCCCGCCGCGGGCGTGAGTGGATCCACCAACGACCTCGCGACGTTCGCCCTCGCGTGGATGCGCTCGGATCTTCTCTCTGTCGCCACTCGCAACCGACTCATCCGTCCCTATTTGCCGGATCTCGATGGAATCGTGCCGGGCTTTGGTCGCTTCGCGCCGTGTCCGTGGGGGATGGGTCCCGAGATTCGTGGCGAGAAGGAGCACTGGATGGGGGACTGGCCCCCGCGCAGCTTCGGTCACTTTGGCAAGAGTGGTTCACTGCTGTTAGTCAACGCGGATGAAGCGATCGCCGTGGTGGCCACCAGCACCGAGGCCTTCGGTGGATGGGCCGTTGACCTCTGGCCCCGCTGGACCAGCGCGGCGCGCGCACTCGCCTTGGCTCCGTGAGCGACGCGCTGCGCGTTGGGTTGGATCTGGACGGCTCGCTGGAGTCGCTCGGCAATTCGATGAACGACTTGGCCGATGCCCTGGACGAGTCGCGAGCGTGTGAGCTGGTGAGGTTTCACACGCTCAGTGCTCGGAGTTCGCCCTACGAGGCGCGCCTGATGGGCAGAGCGATGTGGGCTCCCTTCTGGCGACGCGGAGTCGGTCCCGCGATCGATCGGCTCCTTGCGCCGCTCGACGTCATTCACCTTGCCGGTCGCGCCACGCCGCCGACCAAATCCACTCCGCTCGTGATTTCAGTGGACGACCTGCGACCTCTCCGCGGAGAGTCCCGCGAGTATCAGCGCATCAATCAGTTACGTCGTGCGGTCGACCACGGTGCGACACTCGTCGCGTCCACGCGCAGCGCTAGCCACGAGGTGCAACGGGTTCTCCACGTGGCGCGTACCCAAGTGGTCGTGGTTCCGCCCGCGGTACCCCTCGTGGAGCCAACGACCGAGGGAACTCGTCTGGTCATCAACCTGACGGGCGACGTCGAGCCGTTCTTTACCATGTCACGCGACCTCGTTGACT
>DATHNV010000017.1:0-5471 GCA_035485615.1 Acidimicrobiales bacterium | reverse complement strand
CCAGAGGTGGTCGAGGTACAGACCAAGCAGAACGCCCAGTGAGATCAAGATCGCGATTGTGAGCCCCATTGCCGTGAAAGCCGCGAACCCGGGCAGCTCCTTGAGGACAGGTTTCTCCTGATCAGAGCCGTGAGAAGAGCTCGAGGGGTCACTCACCGGCGAACCTCATCGCGTAGCGAAAAGGTCTCCTCTCGACGTCGCTGGAGACGCCCCCGCAACGGGCTGAACCAGGTGAACAGTGCGATCACTAAGACCGCCACGCCGAGAGGGATGAAAACGTTGGCCTCGGTGTCAAAGAGCGGCAGTAGGACGAAACCGCACAGCAGCGCGGTCCAGGACCACAGGATGATCACCGTGCGTCGGTGCCCGTGACCCAACCGCATGAGGCGGTGGTGAACGTGCATCTTGTCCGCCGTTTGAAAACCCTGTCCCGAAAGGGTGCGTCGCACGAACGCCCAGGCGGCGTCCAGGAGCGGCACCCCCAGGATGAAGACCGGAATCAACAAGGGCGCAAAGAAGAAGAAGGTCACGCCGCTCGCGGGCGGCGTACGCCCTCCAATCACCATGGTGGACGCGCTCATCAAGAGTCCCAGCATCATCGCCCCGGCATCACCCATGAAGAGCTTGGCCGGATGGAAGTTGTCGCGCAGAAACCCGATGCAGATCCCACAGGTCAGAGCCGCGATCAGTGGCCCCACGTTGGTCGAGGGCAGCAGTCCGAGGTGCTCAAGTCGTAGTCCGTAGACGCACAAGGTGCCCGAGGCGATCGCGACGATACCGGCGGCCAAACCGTCCAGTCCGTCGATGAGGTTGACCGCGTTCGTGAGGGCGAAGACCCACACCGCGGTGACGATCGGCAGGATCGAAGGACCGAGCACGACGAATCCCGCGAAGGGCAGCTTCAACTGATACATCGTCGCCCCGGAAAAGTACAGAATCGACGCCGCGAGGAACTGACCCGCGACCTTCGCCGGGGCGCTCATCTCGCGAAAGTCGTCCAGCACACCGACCACGAAGATGACGCCCGCCGCGAGCAGCACGCCCAACATCTCGTGCGATGACGTGATAACCGTGCGCAACGTGGGATCGAGCAACGCGACCATCAGTGCGACGCAGAAACCCACGAGCATCGCCGCCCCTCCGCCGTAGGGAGTCGCGCGCTCGTGCACCTTGCGCTCCCCGGGTTCGGCGACGTAGCCAACCTTGAGCGAGATCACTCGCGCTACCGGATTGGCGAGAAGGGTCACCACCGCGCCGACGAGAGCGACCACTCCGTAGGCGGCGATGTTGCCCATCTATCTACTGCGAGAAGTTCACGTACGGATTGAATGCCGCGCAGAGTTCGCCCACGTCGCGGCGGACACCACTGAGCGTGGCCTCATCGTCACGACCGCGCAGGGCGGTCGCCATCAACGAGGCGATCAGCTCGAAGTCGCCTTCGCGCATCCCGGCGGTGGTTTCAGCGGCTGATCCCACCCGCAGACCCGACGTGATGAACGCGCTGCGGGGATCGTCGGGAATGGCGTTGCGATTTGTCGTGATCCCCGCGCGGTCCAGGGTCTCTTGGGCGACCTTGCCCGTGAGGTCGGCGTCGTAGTCGCGCAGGTCCAACAACAACATGTGGTTGTCCGTGCCGCCCGAGACCAAACGGAAACCTTCCTTGGCGAGAGCCACCCCGAAGGTCTGCGCGTTGGCCACAACCTGTGCGGCGTAGTCAGAGAAACTCGGCTGGCTCGCCTCCTTGAAGGCCACGGCTTTAGCGGCGATCACGTGCTCAAGAGGCCCGCCTTGTTGTCCCGGAAAGACCGCGGAGTCGATCTTCTTGGCGTGCTCCTCGCGACAGACGATCGCTCCCCCGCGCGGACCGCGCAGAGTCTTGTGAGTGGTAAAGGTCACGACGTCGGCGAAGGGCACGGGACTGGGATGCGCGTGCCCCGCGATCAGCCCGGCCACGTGGGCCGAGTCGAACATCAATAAGGCTCCCACTTCGTCGGCGATCGCACGGAACGGCTCAGGGTCGATCGTGCGCGAATACGCAGTGGCGCCCGCCACAATCAGTTTGGGGCGATGCGCGAGGGCGAGATCGCGCACGTTCTCAAAGTCAATGACCTCGCCGATTTCGCCGGGATCATCCGTGCGCGGCGTGACGCCGTAGGAGACGAACTTCCAGAACTTCGAGGTGATCGACGCCGGCGATCCGTGGGTGAGGTGGCCACCTTGGTCGAGGCGCATCGCGAGGATCGTGTCACCGGGTTCGAGGAGTGCCTCATACACCGCCACGTTCGCGTTCGCCCCGCTGTGAGGCTGCACGTTGGCGTGCTCAGCACCGAAGAGCGCGGTCAAGCGGTCGCGGGCCAGGCTCTCGACCTCGTCGATGATGTAGTTACCGCCGTAGTAGCGCCGACCCGGATACCCTTCGGCGTACTTGTTGGTGAGGACCGAACCGGTCGCCGCCAACACCGAGGGCGAAGCGAAGTTCTCACTCGCGATGAGTTGGATCGTCGATGTCTGGCGCTCGTAGTCGCGCGCCAACAGCTCAACAACCTCCTCGTCATTCGTGATCCAGGCATCTAACGGGGACGGGGCCATTGTGTCCTTACCCTTTCTCGCTCAGCACGTGGTCGAGCTGTCGTAACTTCTCGATGCGCGCGTCGTGTCGACTCTCGGGCTCGGCGTTCAGCCACGCTCGCAGCGACTCGGTGGCCACGACCGAACCGGTGAGTCGCCCGCCCAGACAGAGGACGTTGGCGTGGTTGTGCTCGCGCGCGAGATGCGCCGAGGTGACGTCGTGTACGACGGCCGCGCGCACGCCGGGCACCTTGTTGGCCGCCATCGCGATACCAATGCCCGAACCGCACAGCGCGACGCCGAGTTCCGCGTCACCGTTGATGACAGCACGACCGACCGCCGCACCGTAGTCGGGATAGTCGACCGGTTCCGTTGCACTGGTGGTGCCCAAGTCGAGAACGTCATAGCCCCATGCCGCCAGCGACGACGCCAGGAGCGTCTTCAGGTCGTATCCGGCGTGATCGGAGCCGATGGCGATGCGCATTGATAACTACCCTACCGTTCACCCCCTCTCGTACTCAGACCCGAGAGAGTCGCAATCGCGCCGCACGCCGGGACATATTCCCAGGTCGAGGGGTCACTAGTATCGGCACGTGAAGCACGTCGCTCTCGCGCCTCCGCTCGTTTCGTCGCTCAATGTCGCCTCCGATGAGTTCGCGAAGAACCGCAGTGAGATGCTCGAACAACTCGAGGTCATTGACGGCCTGCTCGACGAGGCCGAAGCCGGTGGCGGCGAGGCCGCGATGGCGCGCATGCGATCTCGGGGCAAAATGCCCGTGCGCGAACGCATCGCCGCCGTGCTCGACCCGGACTCGCCGTTTCTGGAGATCTCCGCCCTCGCCGGCTACGGCTCGGACTACGCCGTCGGTGGCGGAATGGTGGTGGGCATCGGTGTCATCGCGGGCACCGAGTGCGTGGTCATGGCCAACGACCCCTCGGTGCTCGGCGGGGCCCTCACGCTCTACTCCGCCAAAAAGTGGATGCGCGCGCTCGAGATCGCGCGCAACAACCAGATGCCCTACGTGAGCTTCGTCGAGTCCGCGGGGGCCGATCTGCGCGTGGGCCGCGGCGGCGGAGGCCAGATGCAGACGGCGCACTTCGCCGAGAGCGGCCGGTTCTTCTACGACCTCATCGAGCTCTCCAAGATGCGCGTGCCCACGATCAGCGTCGTGTTCGGCTCGTCGACGGCGGGCGGGGCCTATCAGCCCGGTTTGAGCGACTACAACATCCTGGTCAAGGATCAGTCCAAGATCTTCCTCGCCGGTCCCCCGCTCGTGAAGATGGCGACCGGCGAAGAGTCTGACGACGAGACCCTCGGCGGAGCGGCGCTGCACGCTGAAGTCTCGGGCCTCGGTGACTACCTGGCCGAGGACGAGATGGACGCCATCCGAATGTGCCGCGAGGTCGTCGCGCACCTCAATTGGCGAAAGTACGGACCACCACCCTCACTTCCGAACGACGAACCTGTTTACGACACCGAAGAGCTGCTTGGTGTCGTGAGCCGCGATCTGCGACAGAGCGTCGACACCAGTGACGTGCTCGCGCGCGTCGTGGACGGCTCGCGGTTCGAAGAGTTCAAGACGCGCTACGGCACCACACTCGTGTGCGGCTGGGCAAGCGTGCACGGGTATCCCATCGGAATCCTCGCCAACAACGGTGTCATCCACCCTCAGGCGGCGGAGAAAGCCGGCCAGTTCATCCAGCTCTGCAATCAGATCGACGTACCACTGGTGTTCATTCAGAACATCACCGGCTACATGGTCGGTAAAGACGCGGAGGCCGAGGGCATCATCAAAAAAGGTTCCCAGATGCTCAACGCGGTGACAAACTCAACGGTCCCGCACATCACGCTCATCATTGGCTCGTCCTATGGTGCGGGAACCTACGGCATGTCGGGCCGAGCCTTTAACAATCGCTTCACCTTCCTGTGGCCCACCGCCAAGATCGCGGTCATGGGTCCAAAGCAGATCGCCGGGGTGATGTCCCAGGTTCGACGAGCCCAGGCCGAGCGCCACGGCGACGTCTTCGACGAAGAAGAAGACGCCAAGATCGTGGCCGCGGTCGAAGAGGCCCAAGAAAAAGGTTCCTTGGCCCTCGCTGCCACCAGCGTCGTGAGTGACGACGGCATCATCGACCCCCGCGACACGCGCACCGTGCTGGGGATCTGTCTGTCGGTGGTGCGTCGACGCGACATTGAAGGCGCCACGAGCTACGGGGTCTTTCGCCTGTGAGATTCACGTCGATCCTCGTGGCCAACCGCGGCGAGATCGCGCGACGCATCCTGCGCGCCGCGCGCGAGTCGGGACTACGCACGGTCGCGGTCTACGTCGCGGCCGACGCGAACGCGCCGTTCGTGACAGAGGCGGATGAAGCCATCTTGTTGCCCTCCAGTTACCTCGACGCCTCCGCCATCATCGAGGCCGCACGGCTCAGCGGCGCCCAGGCGATCCACCCCGGCTACGGCTTCCTCTCGGAGAACGCAGACTTTGCGGGCGCCGTGGTCGACGCTGGTCTGGTGTGGATCGGGCCGCCCGCGCGCGTGGTCGCGGCGGTTGGCGACAAGCTGGCGGCCAAGGATCTGGCCCGATCAGCCGGCGTGCCCGTGCTGGAATCGAGTGAACGGCCCGAGGACGCAGACAGGATCGGCTATCCCCTCATGATCAAGGCGGCCGCGGGCGGCGGCGGCAAAGGGATGCGTGTCGTGTACGAGGCTGGCGAACTCGCGGACTCGCTCCAGGCGGCACAACGCGAAGCGCTGGGTGGGTTTTCCGATGATCGCGTGTTCCTTGAGCGCTACATCGCCCGATCGCGCCACGTCGAGATACAGATCCTCGGCGATGAGCATGGGCACCTCGTGCACTTGGGCGAACGCGACTGCTCGATTCAACGTCGCCACCAGAAAC
>DATHNV010000016.1:0-2384 GCA_035485615.1 Acidimicrobiales bacterium | reverse complement strand
CTCTTCTTTCGTGACATCCGTGACCAACCCGATCGCGGGAATATTGTCGGCGTGGAACGCTTCTACGACGCTCGCCAGAGTCTCACCCTCAATGTCGCCCAGCACCAGACGCGCGCCGGACTGGGCTAACTTCTTCGCGGTGGCGAGTCCGATCCCGCTCGCTCCACCCATAATGACCGCGGTCTTTCCTGCTAACTCCACGTATCCCCCTTCGAGGCGCTACACCAGCTTGAGTTCTTGACGATAGACCCGCGAGGGACCCTGGGCGGCCACGCGCTGGGCCAGTCCCACGAAGGCCCGCGCGGCCGGGGAGTCCGGGGAGGTCACGACGAGCGGATCGCCGAGATCGCCACCGAGGCGAAGCGCCGGCTCAAGAGGGATCTGGGCGAGCAGCGTCACACCCAGCTCGCGCGCGAGTTGCTCGCCGCCACCCGCACCAAAGATCTCGTAGCGGGTCCCGTCGTCGCCCACGAACCAACTCATGTTCTCAATCACCCCGCGCACCGCGAGCTTGAGTTTGCGCGCTGCGTAGGCCGATCGCTGGGCGACGCGTTGGGCGGCGGCCTGGGGGGTCGTGACGACGTACATCTCGATGCGCGGCAGTATCTCAGACAAGGTGAGAGCGACGTCGCCCGTGCCCGGTGGCATGTCGATCAGCAAAAAATCCGGCTCGTCCCACCAGGCTTCGGTGACGAGTTGCTCGATGGCCTTGTGCAGCATGGGGCCGCGCCAGATGACGGGTTGGGCGTCGTCGACGAAGTAGCCCATGGACAGACAGCGCACCCCGTGCACCAACGTCGGGATAACCGTGTCGCCGAGCACGATCGGATCGTTCGTCGCGCCCAGCATCTTGGGCAGCGAGAAGCCGTACACGTCGGCGTCCAGGACGCCGACCGAGTGACCCAGACCAGCCAGGGCAATCGCGAGGTTGACGGTCACCGAGGACTTGCCCACTCCCCCCTTGCCCGAAGAGATGCCCAGCACCCGGGTCTTGGAGAGTCGGTCCAAGAACTTGGGACTGGGAGCGGACTCATGTCCGTGCCCCGCGTGTTCGCTCGGAGCGCTCATGGCCCCGCGCAGAAAGTGACGAAGGGCTAACCGACCGGCGTCATCCATCGTGCGCACCACGACCTCGGCACCCGGCGCTCGAGCGAGAACGGCCGCGCGCAGGGTGTCAAGGTGGGGCCAGTTGGTAACCGGCAAGACGAGTTCGACGCGAACCTGGCCCTTGACCTCGCTCACGTCACCCAGAAAGCCCAACTCTTCCAGCGATCGAACCAGTTGGGGTTCTTCGATGGCGGCGAGTTCGTCGCGCAAATGGGGATCGAGGGTCACGAAAGTCCTTTGGTTTGGCCCACTGAGGTTACCGTCGGTCGGCGCCCACTCACCCGTAAACTTCGGTTGTGAGCGCAAGCAGTGACAGTGAACTCGATCCGGCGCTCTTCGCGGCAACCGTCACCAGCCTCGCCCACTCCTTTGGCGACAGCACGCGGCGCAAGGTCTACTTCTATCTGCGCGACAATCCCGGTGCCACGGCGGCCGAGCTCGCCACCCACTGCGACGTGCACGCCAATGTCGTTCGCCACCACCTCGAGCGCCTCACCGAGGGCGGCTACGTCACCTTCGACAACGTGCGCAAGACGACGGTGGGCCGTCCCGCCAAGGGGTACCGCGTCATCGACGAGAACGTCGTCATGGAGGGATCGCTGCGCCGCGACGCGCTGCTCGTCGCACTCTTAGAGATGGCCCTCGAGCGTCTCGGCCCGGACGCCTCGGAGCGGATGGCCCACGACGTGGGACTGGAGTACGGCCGGGTCCTCACCGAGTCCAGCGGGCAGGGTGAGTGCACCAAGACCGTGAAGAGTGCCATGGCCTCGATCGCCGGTTTGCTCACCGCACACGGCTTCAGCGCGCGGGTCGAAGAGACTGAGTTCAGTAGTTCGGTCGTCTCGGAGAACTGCCCCTTTGGCACCGCGGCCCAACATCACCCCGTGCTGTGTGCTGTGGACCGCGGTCTCATCGCGGGCATGCTCGAGGGTCTGGGCGCCGAGCGAACGACCGTGACGCTAACGTCCAAGGCCATGGGCGACGAGACCTGTAGCGTCACCGCCTAATTAGGACGTCGGCAACTTCAGGGCCACGAGAAACGGGTGGGCAACCGCCAGTTGGGCGCTCGTTGGATGCAGGTCCAAGAAGACTTCAAACTGGCTCTTCGCCAACGCCTTGTTGCCGGGAGTGGAGT
The DNA here is from genome assembly GCA_035485615.1 of Acidimicrobiales bacterium. GTDB lineage: Bacteria > Actinomycetota > Acidimicrobiia > Acidimicrobiales > RAAP-2 > RAAP-2. The sequence continues at coordinate 142 of DATHNV010000016.1, read as the reverse complement.
CGGCCACGATCGCGTAGTACAGGCGGGCCGCCGCGTTACGCGGGCCGTAGTCGATCGCCTCGCGCAGGTCCTGAACCCCGATCGCAACAAGAGACGGATTCGTCGCGGAACTGCCGGCCGAAAAGTCCAGCCACCCCGTCTC
>DATHNV010000015.1:0-7829 GCA_035485615.1 Acidimicrobiales bacterium | reverse complement strand
CTTCCCTTGGTCGATTGACGCGCTGACTAACGACTTTGGACGATGCACCCGGCACCATGGTCACGCCATAGAGCGCGTCGGCGGACTCCATCGTGCGCTTTTGGTGGGTGACGATGAGCAACTGCGCGTCGTGACGAAACTCTTCGACCAGGTTGAGGAAGCGCTGCAGGTTCACGTCGTCCAGCGCCGCCTCGACTTCGTCCATGAGATAGAAGGGTGAGGGCCGAGAGCGAAAGACCGCAAAGAGAAACGCGAGGGCGGCCATAGACCTCTCACCACCTGAGAGCAACGAGATGCGCCGCACGTTGCGACCCATCGGACGAACTTCGATCTCGACTCCCGTGTTCAAGGGATCATCCGGCTCGCTCATATTGAGTCGACCCTGGCCTCCTGGAAAGAGCATGGCGATCAGTGATGAGAAGTGTTCGTTGACGTCGGCGAAGGCGGCGGTGAAGGTCTGCATGATCTCTTCATCCAGCGCTCGCAGCACCTCTTGCAACTCTCGGCGCGCGTGTCGCACGTCGCTGACCTGGGCGTCGAGTTCTTTGTAGCGCTCTTCGAGGGCGGCGAGCTCCTCCAAGGCCAGTGGGTTGATCGGTCCGAGTGAGGTGATGCGGGCTTCGAGTTCGGTGACGCGCGAGTCCAACGTGACGCCCTCGGGCAGGTCGACGTCGGGTGCCGGTCCCATCTCATGAGGCTCGACGCCGAGGTCTCGCACGATCAGTTCGTGGACGTTGGCGACCTTGACGGCGAGTTCCGCGTGTTCGATCTCATCGCGGCGCATGACCTCACTGAGTTCGGCCAGACGCGCGTCGGCGTTGTGTCGCGCCCGGCGCACCTCTTCGAGCATCTCTGCGCTGGCGCGAGTGGCCTCGAGTTGTTCGCGGTAGGTCGAGTCCATCGCTTCTTGGGCCACTCGAATCTCATCGGCTGCCCGCTCGACCAGAGTGGCCAGACGCGCAAGCGTCTGGATGTCGAACTCGAGCAGTTGGCGCTTGTGGGCCGCGGCCTCGCGTTCACCCGTGCGACCCTCGAGGCGCTGTTCGATCTCGCCCTGTCGCTGTTCGATGAGCCGGCGACGTTCGCCGTAGCGGGTTTCGCGCTCCGACAGGACACTCAGGCGTTCCTCGACCTCGGCGCGCGCGACGTCGTACTCGCTCGTCGCGCTCGCGAGTTGCTCCGCGCGCTGCGCGCTGTCCTGGACTGTTGCCTCGAGATCCGGCAACGCGTCGCGCAAGAGCCCGAGTTCCTCGAGCAGTTGGTCGCGTTCCGACAGAAGCACACCCGCTTCGTTCGAGAGGTAGTCGATGGTGGCGCCGAGCTCGGTGTGTTCGAGCGCGAAGCGGTCTACGTCGCCGCGAATGCGCTCAATCTCACCGCGAACGTGCACCGCCGCCGAGTTCGCGACATGGTGTCGCTCCTGGGCCTGACTCAGCAGCGACTCGGCCTGCTCGCGACGCTCGCGCAGCGCGACGAGGGCTTCGGCGTGCTGGCTGGCCACTCGCGTGGCTTCATCCAACGTCGTACGCGTGACCACCGCGCGACCCGACGCGACACGCCACCCCGAGGACGCGAATCGGTCTCCCTCGAGCGTGACGATCGTTAGATCGGGATTCGCGAGGGCCACTTCGATGCCGGACTCCCAGTCACTGGCGATGAAGGCTCGGGCAAACAGCGCATCGAGGACCCGTGAGACATGTGCGGGCGCTTGAGTTCGCGCGTGCACCATGTCGCGCAACGCTCGGGTTCCCTTGGGCGTGGTGGGCTTGGTCACGTCGACATCGCCCACGGCCAGGATGAGCCCGGCACCCCCTTCGCGACGCAGCGCACCGAGGGCTGCACGCGCCGAAGTTGTGCCGTCGACCACCATGGCGCCGACCGAGGCGCCCGCAGCGGACTCGACGGCCCGCTCGCATCCCGTGTCCACCTCGATGAGATCGAGGAAGGAACCGAGAACTCCTTGCAGGTCGCCGATGATCGCCCGGCCGCCCTCGCCGGAGAGTTCCTCGAGGGCTCGAGCCAACGTCTCGGCGCGGGCCTGGGCTCGCGATGCACGATCGGCTCCTTCGCCCAGTGCCTCATCGGCCTCGCGGCGCTCGGTCTGGCACTCTTCTTCGTAGCGGGCGGCCGCATCGAGAAGTTCCGTCGCGTCGTTGAGGCTGCTCAGCGCGTCTGAGAGTTCGTCTTGGGCGAGGCGGCGCGTCTCGCTCAGGGCGTCGAGGCGGGTTCGCGCATCGTCCAAGCGAGCGCGCGCGCGACGTTCACCGTCCTGCACCGAGGTGAAGGATCGCTCGACCAGACCGATCTGTTCACGCACCGATCGAAGAGCCGCCTCGTCCTGTTCGAACGTGGTGGCGCCTAACTCGTCAACAAGTGAAGCTGCTGTCGCGAGTCGCGCTCGCGATTCGGCCAACTCGTCGCGCAGGGCACCGAGCGACGACTCTTCGCTTCGGAGCAACTCAAGGTCACTGCTCAAGCGTGCCGCGTCAGCCTCCAGGGTCGCGATGACGTTCTCGTCCGCCGAGGCAATGAGCGCCTGGCGCAACGCGCGATCGCGTTCTTGGATCACCGACGACGTCCCGCGGGCTCGCTCCCCCAGTCCCTGCAGCGTTCCCAGGGCCGAGGCCAACACCTCTTCGCGCCGCGATGCCATCTCGGCAGCTGCGGTGGTGGCTTGCGCATCGAGGGTGACGAGTTCGTGACGCAGTTCGCGTTCGCGTACGCTCGACTCGTCGATCGCGAGTTCGAGTTCCTTGCGGCGGTGCTCGAAGTGGCGCAGTCGCGACGAGAAGAGAGCGTGGCGCGCGTCGTGCAGCTCCGCCTCCACTTCGGAGTAACTCCGCGCGCTGGCGGCTTGTCGCTCGAGCGGGCGCATCTGTCGGCGCACTTCTCGCACGAGGTCGCCCAATCGCTCCAGGTTCTCTTGGGTCTGGGCGAGGCGACGCTCGGAACGTTCCTTTCGACGGCGGTGCTTGAGGACACCGGCGGCTTCTTCGATCACCGCGCGACGGTTCTCGGAGTTGGACGAGAGGATGGAGTCCAGTTGGCCTTGGCCGATGATCATGTGTTGCTGGCGACCAACTCCAGAGTCGCCGAGGAGCTCTTGCACGTCGAGCAAGCGACACGTCGTGCCGTTGATCGCGTAGTCGGAGTCGCCGTTGCGAAAGAGAGTTCGCGAAATCGTCACCTCGGCCCCGTCGATGGGCAGGCGGCCCAGGGAGTTGTCGATGGTGAGGGCGACCTCGGCGCGTCCTAAAGCGGCGCGATTGGCCGTACCCATGAAGATCACGTCGTCCATACGGGCACTGCGCAGGGCGCGGGTGCTCTGGGCCCCCAGAACCCAGGTGACGGCGTCCACCACGTTGGACTTGCCCGAGCCGTTCGGCCCCACCACGGCGGTGACCCCGGGCTCAAACTCCAACACCGTGGTATCAGCGAAGGATTTGAAGCCCTTCATGGTCAGCCGCTTTAAAAACACGCACTGACGCTACCAATCTTGGGGCTTGACTCTCGTTCCTACGCCTGGCATTTGTCGCAGTAGTAGGTGGAGCGTCCCCGTACGGTCTCACGTCGAATCAACGCGCGACACTGCAGACAGGGTTGACCCTCGCGGTTGTACACCTGGTGGAACTGCTGGAAGCCGCCCTTGGACCCATCGGGGTCCACGAACTGCTCGTCGTCCAGCGTCGAGCCGCCGTGTTTGATCGCCTCGGTGAGTATCTCGCTGATGGCGCGGTGCAGTCGTCGGATCTCGATGGTGGACAGTGACTCGGCCGGTCGGTCAAAGCGCAGTCCGGCGGCGAAGAGGATCTCATCGGAGTAGATATTGCCGATGCCGGCCAGGATGTCCTGGTCGGTGAGGACCGCCTTCAAGGGAGTTGTTCGGCTGCGCATAATCGCGGCGAACCGGTCCCAACCGATCTGGTCCTCGAAGGGGTCGAGGCCGAGGTGGGCCAGTTCGGGCACCGCCTTTCGCAGCGCGAGACCCTCTCCCCCAATCGAGAGTCGCGCGAACTTTGAGATCTCCACCGGTGCATCGCCCTCGCCCGGCGGGCTCGAGACGTAGAGCTCGCCGAAGGTGCGCGGGTCGACGTAACGCAACTCGCCGCCCTGGGTGAAGGTAAAGACCACGTGGGTGTGCTTGGGCTTGGGGTCCTTGGGACCTTTGGCGCGCAGCAACTGACCGCTCATGCCCAAATGGATGACGAGGTGGCACTCGTTGTCCAGTCCGAGTACGAGGTTCTTACCCAGACGCGCGACGCTGCGCACGCTGTGGCCCTCGAGCAGCGCGCGAAAGTCCTTGGCCGACTTGTGGCGTCGCACCGCGCGCCCGTTGGTGACCGAGACGATCTTGAACTTCTTGCCCACGAGGTCGCGTGACAGCGACACCCGCACAGTCTCGACTTCGGCGAGCTCAGGCACCGTCGTGCTCTTGCCAGGCCGTGCGCGCAGCCTGGCCCTCCGCGCTCTTCTTCGAGCGCCCTTCGCCCACGGCCACCAGGTCGCCCACGCGAACCGTGGCCACGTACGTGGTGGAGTGCGCGGGACCGTCCGAGACGACTTCGTAGTGCGGAGTGCCCATTCCTCGGGCCTCGGCCCACTGGCGAAGGCGGGTCTTTGGATCGACGTCGCTGGGTTCCAGCGCTGCTTCGGTGACGTCGCGTGCGAGCGTCTCGTGCACGAACTCCTTCGCGATGTCGAATCCCCGCTCGAAGTAGAGGGCGGCCACAACCGCTTCGAAGGCGTCGGCGAGCAACGAGGGTCGCTCGGTGCCGAGTTCCTTCTTCACCCCGCGCCCCACACGCATGACCGCACCGAGGTCGAGGTCGCGCGCGGCTCGTGCAAGGGCCGCTTCGTTCACGACCCGGCTGCGCACCAGCGAGCCCGATCCCTCGTTGAGTTCGGGGTGTCGGGTAACGATGAGGTCGGCGACCGCGAGGTCCACGACGGCGTCACCCAGAAACTCGAGTCGCTCGTTGGACTCAACGTCGTGTTCGGCCGCGTAGCTCGAATGAGTCAGGGCCGTGAGGAGGAGCGGACTCGCGGGGTCGAGACCCAGGCGCGCGGCGACGGCGTCGCGGGTTGTGACCATGAGGCTCACGCCCCCTTAGACAACCTGAAGTTTGAGGGCGACGTAGTTGACGGCGTCGCTGACCGTGGTCAATCCTTCAAGGTCTTCGTCGTCAATGTGAAAGCCGGCCGCGTAGGTGGCGAGGTTGTCCTCAAGGGCCTCAACCAGTTCGATAAGCGCAAGCGAGTCCGCGCCCAGGTCGGCGAAGCTGACATTCTCAGGAATGTCGTCAGGGCTCTTTTCGAGGATCTCGGCCAGCTGGTCGCGAACTAGTTCTTGGATCGCTGCTCGGTCCAACGGTGCCTGAGTGTCAGCGCTCATGACGCCTCCTTGTGAATGTGTCCCAAGATTAGTGAGTTGGGGCGATGAAGCGGCCGGTTACGCGGCTTGATCAGGACGGATCGTGGCAGCCAATTTCTCCACCACTCCGTTCGCGTCCGCCTCGGCGGCCACGCGCAGCGCGTTCATGATTGCCGTCGCGTTCGACGATCCGTGCGAGATCACGCAGATCCCCTTCACGCCGAGCAACATGGCGCCGCCGTGGCTGTCCGGTGACAACTGACTCGCGATAGGTAAGAGGTGTTCGAGCAACACGTCGCCCGCGCGCTTGGTCTCCTCGTTGGTCCCGATCGCGCCGATCACCACGGAAAAGACGTAACTGAGGGCCCCCTCGAGGGTCTTGAGCGCGACGTTGCCGGTGAATCCGTCAGTCACGATGACATCCACTGGTGACGGAATAAAGGTGCGGCCCTCGACGTTGCCGGCGAAGTTGAGACTGGGTGTCGCCTGCAAGAGTTCGTGGGTGGCCTTGACCAGTGGCGTGCCCTTGGTGGGCTCTTCGCCAATCGAGAGCAGCCCCACACTGGGTGACTCGATGCCGTATCGCGTCGTCACGTAGGTCGAGGCCATCTGCGCGAACTGCACGAGCATCTCGGGCGTGCACTCGGCGTTCGCCCCAGCGTCGACCAAGACGACCGGCGGACGATTCGGGTTCGGGATCGGCGTGACGATGCAGGGTCGATGCACGCCGGGAAGACGTCCCATGCGCAGCAGCGCCGAGGCCATGGTCGCGCCGGTGTTGCCAGCCGAGACCATCGCCGAGGCCTTGCCGTCACGAACGAGTTCGGCGCAGCGCACGAGCGACGAGTCCTTCTTCTTGCGCACGCTCGCACCCGGGTCGTCGTCCATGGCGATCACTTCGGTAACGGCCACGACCTCGAGACCCAGGGAGTCCCCCATGAGTTCGGGCACGCCGACGAGGGTGACCGACAGGCCGAGCTCGTCGACCGCGCGTCGCGCACCCGCGATGATCTCAGTGGGCGCAAAGTCACCACCCATCGCGTCTAAAGCGATGGGGAGCGTCAAATCAGTTGACCTCTACGGCCGTACGACCCTTGTACCAACCGCAGTTGGGGCACACCACGTGGGGCAGCTTGGAGGTGGCGCACTGGGGGCACACGCTGCGCGCGGGACGCGCCAGGGTCCAGTTGGACGCCCGGCGACTGCGCGTCTTGGCTTTGCTGGTCTTGCGCTTGGGTACGGGCATCGATCTTCACTTTCACCAGAAACGGGCGTACCCGTCGCTCAGAGGTTCACTCGGACTCAGGGTCCGCAAATTGGAGCCCGTCCAGTGTAGCCCACCGCGGATCCTTTGGCGCCTGGCAGTCGCACGTCGCCTCGTTGCGATCGATCCCGCACTGGGGACACAGGCCCGCGCAGTCGGGCCGACACAGTGGCGCGAGCGGCAGGTCCAAGAAGATGGCGTCGTGGACCAGTGGGGCTAGGTCGATGAAGTTGTTCACGATGGGATAGCTGAGTTCGTCGCTCTCGCTCGGGTCCTCGACGAAGCGCTCGTTTACGCTCACGACGCTTAACCCCAGCACCGGTGCCGAGCAGCGTCGACACACCCCGTGCCAGGGGGCACGAACGCGACCTTTGGCGCGGATTCCGCCACTGAAACTCTCTAGGCGCAGCGTCACGTGCACCGGGGCTTCACCAAACACGTCGGTTTCGGCGGGTCCGCGCGGCTCGAACTCGTGCTTCTCGTCAAAGGGTGCTTCAAAGTCGACCGAAATCGAGGAGGGCACGTCGCGCAACAGAGCGGCGACGGGGACCAAGTATGGCGAGGCCATGGTTCTAGAGGGAGTCCTGGTCGAAGAAAGAGCCGTCGGTCGACTCCGGCGCCGGACCCGGTGCCTGGGCCAGAAACTCATCGGCTCGCGGCTCGGGACTCAACATCGATGAGGGCAGACCCTGGGCGCTGAGGCGTTCGCGACCCGAGTGGGCCGTCTTTAGAAGCCGGTCCAGCACGATCTCGAAACCGCCGAGCTTGCCGTCGATGAAGTCCTCGGCCTCGTTGATCATCTGGCGCGCCCGGGCGTGAGCGTCTGAAGTGATCTGCTCGGCCTGGAGGCGCGACTGGCGAACGATCTCGGTTTTGTCGACCATCCGGGCCGCCTCCGCGCGCACCTGGTCCATGAGCTGCTCGGCCTTTTTGACCTCAGCCGCCATCAGTTCTTCGCGATCGCGCAGCGCCCAGCGCGCTTCGCGGATCTCATCAGGCAGGCTGTGCAAGGCCTGCTCTAAGAGCGCGAGCACCTCGTCGCGCGGCACCAGGGCCGAGTTCGACAGGGGCATCTGCTTGGCGTTGGACACGATGTCGATGAGATCGCGCAGGTCGGCTTCGAGGTCGCGGTGCTGGGCGTGGCGCGGCGCTTCTTCAATGATGTCTTCGGCGTCGTAGCCGTCAAAAGTGGTC
>DATHNV010000014.1:0-7157 GCA_035485615.1 Acidimicrobiales bacterium | reverse complement strand
TCTCGATCTTTGATCAGCACGCCGCGCAGGCCGATCCACCACTCGCCGTCACCGCGTTCATCGATCCACCCGACCGGTCCGGCAAACACACCCCGGTCGTGTTGCTCCAATCGACAGATCAAGTCGTAGGCCATCTCGCGCGGGATGCCACCGACGGCCGCCGTGGGATGCAGCATGCGAAGCACCTCGAGGGCATCGGGGGCGTCCGCGAGCGAGGAGTGGCGAGCGCTGACGTGAGTACCCAGGTGTGCGACGGTTCGCAGCGTCACAATCGAGGGCTCGGGATCCACGTAGATCTCGTCGTAGACCCCCGAGAGGTTGAGCACGATCTCATCGACCATGACGGAGTGCTCGTGGAGGTTCTTGGCGCTGCCCAATAGCCACGTCTCGTAGTCGTCGGGAGCGACGTTGGGCGGCAACGTAATCGTGCCAGCGAGCGGGTGGCATTGAATCTCGTCGCCCATGCGTCGCACCAGTAGCTCGGGACTCGCGCCGACGAATCGCTGTCCGGCGGGCGTGGGAACGCTATAGAGCGTGCAGATGGGCTCACGTTGCTTGAGGCGCTGGGCGATCGCCGCCGCGTCGATCGGCTCGGGCACGGTGCCCAGCACCGCGCGCGCCAGCACCACCTTGTCGATCTCCTTGCGCCGCAGTATCTCAACGGCGAGGGCCACGTTGTGGGCGTACTCCTCGGGGGTGGGTTGGAACACCAGTGAGCGCGGACTCTGGGTCTCCTGGGTCGGCGCCACTACGTCCCCGAGATATTCGAGCCAGTTCGCCGAGTCCTCGGCCGCGCTGACCCAGGTCTCTCCCGAGGCGAACTGCGTGATGCAGAACTCGGGAATCTCCAACGTGGCGCTCGCGGTTCGATCGAACGGGAGCGCTCCGAAGGCGATGACCCCGGTGCCGGCCGGGCCGTCTTCACCGGTGACCACGTGGTGAGCTAGCGCCTCGGCGACATTTCGCGTCACGCCGAGTCCCGAACTGAGAGTGATGGTGTCCACCACGCGACCGAAACCGCAGCGCAGAACCTCGGGTGCCTCGATGAGCCAGCCGCTGCGCGCGCCCAATGCGCGCAGGGCCTCCGGCGCGAGGCGATCGTGACGATGGCGGACGAATCTCACGCGGCCCTCGTGGCGAGAAACTGCTGGCTGAGACCGCCCATCACCCGTCGGTGGTTGACACCGCTGAAGCCGGCCCGGTTCAACATGGCGATGATCTCGCCTTGGTCAGGGAGGTAGGCCGTGGAAGCGGGAAGGTACTGGTAGGCGTCGCGATCCGACAGGATCGAACCAATGAAGGGCACAGCTCGACGAAACCAGAGACGAAACCCCGCACGCCAGAGACCGCCGGTCGGTTCCGCGACTTCGAGAAGTGAAAGCCGCCCCCCGGGACGTAGGACGCGCGCCATCTCGCTGAAGGCCTTTTCCAGATCGGTGAAGTTTCGAAGCGCGTAACCGCACGTGACCCCGTCAAAAGCACCCCAGCGAAACGGTAAGTGTGATGCATCGGCTTGCACGCGAGGCTCGACGCCCTTGGCGGTGCGCAGCATATTGAAACTGAGGTCAGTGGCGACGGCGCGCTGGCCCTGACGACGGAGCTCTCGAGCGAAATCACCCGTGCCCGCGGCCACGTCCAGCACCGCACTGGCCGGCGCGAGGCGCAGATCGCTGACGGCTCGGCGACGCCAGCGCGTATCCAGGCCCAAGGTCATGACTCGATTGACCATCTCGTAGCGCGGGGCGATGGCGTCGAACATCGCGCGAACCTGGACGGTCTTCTGGTCACCCTGGGGGAGCGGGGTCGACACGTTTAGAAGTAGAGGCGCGAGAGCGTCTGGGCCACGCAGGCGGGCCTCTCGGCGTCCTTGATCTCGACGACCACGTCCAGGGCCATCTGTACCCCGCCCGGCACGTCATCGATTGAGACGAGAGTCGCCCCCGCGCGAACCTGCGAACCCACGGGAACGGGTGAAGTGAAGCGAACCTTGTTCAAGCCGTAGTTAATCGCCATCGTCACGCCGTCCACCCTCAACAGGTCGCCAGTGAGCTGCGGGACGAGCGAGAGCGTGAGAAACCCGTGGGCGATCGTGTGACCGAAGGGACCCGCCGCCGCACGTTCAGGGTCCACGTGAATCCACTGGTGATCGTCGGTCGCGTCGGCGAAGAGGTTCACCTCCTCTTGAGTGACCGCGCGGTACTCCGAGTACCCCAGGTGGGTGCCCACGAGTGCTTTCAGTTCGTCAATGTTGCTTGCGTGCATCGGCATCGCTCACCTCCGCATAGACCTTAGGCCGCGCTAATCGAGTTGCGCCAAGTCGTGCCGGTAGGCTCCGTGCGTGCGGCCCGCGCTCATCGAACCCCATCATCGACAGATCAGCGGCGGTGGATTTCGCGCCGCGCTGTTCGGTCTGCTCGATGGTTTGGTAACTAACGTCTCGCTCATCTTGGGCTTCGCGGGCGCGAATCCCGGACACGACGTCGTACGCCTCGCGGGTTTGGCGGGACTGGTGGCGGGAGCCTTTTCCATGGGTACGGGAGAGTATCTCTCGATGCGCTCGCAAAAAGAGCTCTACGAGTACGAGATTGGCGTGGAGCGTCGCGCGCTCGCCGACAATCCCGAAGACGAGCGCCTCGAACTCAAGGCCCTGTTCCTCGGGCGGGGCATCGACGAAGAGCTGGCCGATCGTCTCTCCGTTGACCTGATGAAGAACCCCGACTTGGCGCTTCGCACGCACGCCCGCGAAGAGCTCGGCATCGACCCCTCCGCCACGGGTAATCCGTGGGTGGCGGCGATCTCGTCGTTTACCTTCTTTTCGCTCGGTGCGTTCTTGCCGTTGGTGCCGTGGATTGTGACCTCGAGCGGCAACGTGATGTGGTGGTCGATCGGACTGGCCGGCGTGTCGACGCTCGCCGTCGGGGGAGCGGTGGGACACTTCACCCGCCGCGGCGTCGTGTACTCGGCGCTGCGTGCGCTCGTCATCATGGCGCTCGCCTCGGCGGTGACCTACGGGGTCGGTCACGCCGTCGGCGTGGGTTAGTCGCGCGTAAAGCGAATCAGTCGGTCCTCGCGCTCCAGGTGAAAACCGAGTGAGTCGTAGAGCTTGAGGGCTGGTTCGTTGGACTCGTCCACGAAGAGCACGGCGTGGGTGACGCCCTTTCGATACAGCACGTTGAGTCCCTGGGTCACCATCACGCGCCCGAGGTGATGGCCCTGAAAGTCGGGGTGCACGGAGATCACGTAGATCTCACCGAAGCGATCGGGGTGCAGTTCGTGCACCTTGGTCCAACACGACGCCGCGATCCGGTCGTCGATCTCGAGAACGAGAAATCCCGACGGATCGAACCACGGCTCATGCGTTCGTTCGTCTAAGTCCGCCATGTGCCACGCGCCCTGTTCGGGATGGTGCCAGAAGGCCGCGTTGTTCTCTTCGAGCCACGCGGCTTCGTCGTGGTGAACTTCGAAGTTGCGCAAGGTAAAGCCCTCGGGCACGGGCTCAACGGGTACCGGCAGCATGACGCCCATGAGTTGGAGCATGCGAATCACGTTGCCCCGGGTGTGCTCACAGGGCTCAGGCCCGCGCGTCCACCAGTCGATCACCTCGTGCACGCCCAGGAGATGATCGAGGAGATCCTGATCGACGTCGCCCCCGCTCATCTCGACCGTGGCGTGCTCGGTCCCACTCGCCATGGCGTACTTGGTGAGGATGCCTTGCTCGTAGTAGAGCCAGTGCTCGGCCTTCCAGCCGTGCACGACAGCGCGACGGCGACCTTCGTCGATGGCTTCGCGACCCAGTGATGCTTCGGTGTGGTCTAAGAGGTGCAGCACATCGAGTCGCTGGTGGGGCGTCAGCGAACTCACCCGCAACCACGAAGAGTCCATAACCGAAGGTTACTGGGGAGAGTTAGTGGACCCGCGCCGCGACGCGGTTCAGGCGACGCAGTAGCGCGCCGACGGTTCGTTCCGCCGCGACCAGTTCGCTGTACACGTCGGGCGCCATGGCGTCGCCTTCGGATTCGACGAGAGAGGTGATGCGCGTCGCGACGTCATTCATCGTGGAGGTGATGGTGTTGAGTTCGGTCTGCATGCTCATGGGGTCTCCTGCGTCGGCCAGGGATGCGGTCTCGGCCCTTAGAGTAATAGCCGATGAGCACGACGACCGATGACGACACCACGGTGCTGCGCTGGTCAGTGATTGAAGCGCGCGGCGATGACGCGCGTAGCTTTCTCCAGGGTCAAGTCAGTCAGGATCTGGAGTCCCTGGGACCAGAAGGTGCCTGGACCCTGGTGTTGGCTCCGGACAGCGTCGTCATTGCGGTCGGTCGCGTCCACCCCCACGACGAAGGACTTGACCTGGTCGTGCCGCGAGAGTTGGCCGACGCGACCCAGGCGCGCCTGCGACGATTCCTGCTGCGCTCGAAGTGCACGCTTGAGGTACGTGACGTCGACGACGGTCCCTTTGCGTCGATCGCTGAGCAAATCGACGCGAACTGGCCGGGTCCGCACGAGATCGAAAGGAACCTGACGCCGCACTCGTTCGGTCGCTCGTTCGTCGACGCGACCGTGTCGTTTACCAAGGGCTGCTTCACGGGTCAGGAACTCGTCGGACGACTTGACGCCCGAGGATCAAGCGTGCCGTGGCGATTGGTGCACGCAGAGGGTCCGAGCGCACCCGAGGTTGAGGAGTACCTGAGGTCCAAGGGCCCCGATGGCCCCCAAGGTCTCACCAGTGCACTGGAGCGTGATGGACGTGTCATCGGTCTCGGCGTCGCGCACCGCACTCTCCTCGCGAGCGAGCCGCCTACGGGCATCGTGGTGGGAGAACTCACCTAGCGCCGAGTCGTGAGTAACGTACTCGCATGGTGAGGGCACGTGCGTTTCGTCGTTGAGGGCCTTTTTCTCAAGATCGGTGGCATTACCACGGAGGAAGACGCGCTGTTTTCGGTGGCCCTCGGAGCGAACGCCGTGGGCTTTGACTTCGCGCTCGGTGAACGCCAAGTGGATGCCGGGGTCGTGCACGATATCGTGCGACGTCTGCCCGCCGGCGTGATGTCGATCGGTACCTTTCGCAGTGAGTTGCCCCAGCGCGTGGCCGAGGTCGCCAACACCATCGGACTCAGTGCGGTCCAAATCGAGGGCCCGATCGCCTCGGACGAGTTGAGTTACATCACCGAGCGCGTCAATACCGTGTTGCGCACTGTCCCCGATGGCGTCGAGAAGTTGGCGTTGTGGCAGGGCGTCGACTATCTGGTTCTGCCCGAACTGGATGATCCCGCCGCTCTGGACGCGTCCTTCGAACAACTGAATCACTCCACTTCACGGCTTCCGCTCATCGCGGGAGGAGGTCTCACGCCCACCAACGTGAAAGACGTCGTCCAGCGACTGCCGGTCTTCGGAGTCGAAGTGTTGGGCGGCGTCGAGAGTGCCCCCGGAGTGAAGGACCCAGTCAAACTCGGTGAGTTCATCGCCAACGCGCGCTGGGCCTATGAGAACACCTTCGTGGAGCGTTCCTATAACGAGTGGTCGGTCTAGAACTCCGGGCGGCGAAAAATCACGCTGCCGTTGTGCCCGCCAAAGCCAAAGGAGTTCGACAGAATGACGTCGACGTCCATCGCGCGCGGCTCACCGATGACCACATCCAAGTCGATCTCGGGATCAACGACGGTGGTGCCAGCGGTGGGGGGAATCAACTGGTTCTGCAACGTGAGCACCGAGGCGACGCCCTCTAAGGCCCCGGCCGCGGCGAGCGAGTGGCCGAGGTGGCCCTTGATCGATGTCGTGGGGGGCGGACGATCGCCAAAGACGCGGTGCACGGCGATCGATTCGGCGAGGTCGTTTAATGGGGTCGAGGTACCGTGCGCGTTGATGTGCGAGACGTCCTCGGGACGAATTTGGGCGTCGGCGAGGGCGATCTCCATGCAGCGAACCGCGCCGTTGCCACTGGGATCGGGGGCCGTGATGTGGTGCGCGTCGGCCGTCGACGCGGCACCCACGACTTCGGCGAAAATTGTCGCGCCGCGCTCAACCGCGTAGTCCCACTCTTCCAGGATCAGGACGCCCGCGCCCTCACCCATGACGAAGCCATCGCGATCGACGTCGAAGGGACGCGAAAACTCGGTGTTGGAGAGTGCGGTCATGTTGCGAAAACCGGCCTCGGCCAGATCGACGATCACGGCCTCGGCGCCGCCGGCAACGGCGATGTTGCAACGACCCGACGCGACCAGGCGGGCCGCGTTGCCGATCGCGTGAGATCCCGCGGCGCAGGCGGTAGTGACCGTTTCGGCCGGACCGCCCAAGCCGAATCGCATGGAGACCGCGGCGGTCGCCGCGTTGGGCATGAGCATTGGCACGAGAAAGGGCGAGACCCGGTCTGCGCCCTTGGACATCAGGACCGCGTCCTGCTCGAGGACCGTCTGGAGGCCGCCGATCCCGGTCGTCACGATGCTGCCGGCGTCTTCGTACGGGCCGACGAGCCCGCTCTGATTCCACGCCTCGTCGGCGGCCATCAGGGCGTAGAGGGTAAAGGGGTCGAAGCGGCGTAGTTCCTTGGCGTTGCCAAGGTGGCTGGCGTCAAACTCCCCGATGCGCTTGCTGGCGGGCGCCTCGGACCGAAGAAGTGCGGTCCACAGGGCCTCGACGCCGACGCCGGCGCAACTGATCGCGCCCAGTCCCGTGACGGCGACTCGGCGACCTTGGAGCGGTCCCGAGGGAGTAACTGCGACGCGCACTACAGCTTGGCGTAAATGAGATCGAAGGCCTGGCCGACGGTGCTGATCTCTTTGAGTTCGTCTTCGGCGACTTCGATGTCGAAGGTCTCTTCGAGCGCCATGACGAGTTCGACGAGGTCCAAGCTGTCCGCACCGAGGTCGTCGGCGAAGGACGCTTCGACGGTGACTTGCGAAGGGTCGACCGCAAGGACCTCAACTGTGTCCTCGGTGAATTTCGCAAATGCTTCGTTACGGTCCATGGTGTAGCCCCACTTTCTGTCGCTCCATCGTAGTCAATGCCTCGCGAGATCGTGGACCCTACTGACCGAGTGCGAGTCCGCCATCAACAGGAATTATCGCGCCCGTGATGTAGCGAGCGTGGTTACTGGCGAGAAACCCGACAACGCCAGCGACATCGTCGGGCTGGCCGGCGTGCCCGAGTGGGATGAG
>DATHNV010000013.1:0-9080 GCA_035485615.1 Acidimicrobiales bacterium | reverse complement strand
CAACGGATCTCCTGGCGGGTCCAGGCGTTGACGCGCCGCAGGTCACGTCGCATGCCGCGGCCCCACGGTCCGAGCACTGAGACGACAATCGGGATCGGGAGTGCCAGCCCCGTCCAGAGGTGGATCATCTCCACCAGGTGTCGAGGAAAGACCACACCGAAGAAGGAGCCGAAGTAGAGCGGGATGGCAGTGAACATCACGACACCAAACAGCGCGGCCGTGAGCCAGTGTGCGGCGCGTTGCACGTGATCGAATCGCGTGAGGCGAGCGACGCGTCGAGTGACGTCCTGGGCGATGGTCATCGGTCTAGGCCTGGACCGGGTACGGGTTCTTCGGGCCGGTCGAACCGTTCAGCCATCCATTCACGGGGTAGCCGTGCAGCTCCCAGAAGCCGGGCTGCACCTGATCGACGACGCGAATGGCCGAGAGCCACTTCAGTGACTTGTACCCGAACATCGGGCCGACGTAGAGCCGAACCGGTCCGCCGTGTTCGGTCGTGACGGGTGCGCCGAGCATTTTGTACGCCACGATGACCTCGGGCAGTCGGGCCTGGTGGATCGTCAGGCTCTCGGAGTCTTCGCCGTCGTAGGACTCAAAGGTCAGTGCGACCGCCCCGGGTCGAACACCGACCACGTCCAAGATGTCAGAGAGGCGAACGCCCTCCCAGTGCACGTCGGGGACACGCCAGCCCGTGACACACTGGAAGTCCTTGGTGAAGGCGGTCGCCGGCATGGCCTTGAGGTCGTCCAGCGTGAAGGTCATGGGCTGGCGAACGAGACCGCTGACCTCTAGTCGGTAGTCCTTGTCTTTGATCACGGGGTACGTGCCAGTGATGGAGTAAATCCGAAACCGGTCGCCGAAAGGAAACAGTCCGCCGAGTCCCGAGCCGACGACGTCGCCCAAGAAGTTCTGGATGCTGGCGCCAAAGACCACCCCAAGTGCAGCCAGTCCCGTCACGCCGAGAAAGACTCGTCGACCGACCGCCACCGGTTTGGTGAATTTGGGGGTTGTCACGATCCGCGCATGCTGGGTCGTCCGGCGCCGAGGAACGAGCCGGAACCGCTACCGCCGATGGTCAACATGGGCAACTCGTCTTTCCCTAGGAGCGCCGGAGTTCCATTCTGCCAGGACGCCTTCGTTGTCGTGCCGCGGGCAGCAATGGGTGTCACGTGCATCTCTCTGGTATCTCATCGTGGGGACGCGGACGGGCGCTACGGTCGGTTGTCCCGTCTTCTAGTCCTCGTACGAGCTAACCCGTTACGGACCATTGCCCGTTATCCCGCATGGAATCGCGTCGGCTTCAGGGCCCTTTAGTTCTCGTCGGGTAGTTCCATCTGCAACACCGACATGCCGCGAAGGTCGAGCCACACGCGCGAGCGATTGCGCACGACACGCAGGAGCACCGCGTCACACGACGAGCAACGCAGGACGAGACCGGGGGAGTGCGTATAGGCGTCGAGCTCGCCCAGCGGTCGAACCGCGCCGCAGTGCGCACAACTGGTGGCGGCGACGGTCATCTCGGCCGTGAAGATCTCGCCGAGGATCCCGGCGGCGACGTTTCCATCCAGTGGTGCGGCCTTCATGTCACCCTCCATTCGTCGGACCGAAGCGTTCGGTCTTCACGTTCGCTGGCGGCACGCCGATCGCCACGAGCGCGTCGGCCACGGACTCCACGAACGGTGTCGGCCCGCAGACGAAGCACGCTAAATCGCTCGCGCCTGGGCCCGCCAGTTCCGATAACAGATCCTGGTCGATGCGTCCGCGCCGCCCCGACCACGTGGGGGATGTCTCTCGGGTCAACGTAATGACCACGTCGCGCCGGCTGTTCGTCATCGAGTTGAGCTCCTCGCGGTAGAGGAGGTCGTGTTCGGTTCGTGCCGAGTAGACGAGTCGCATCGGTGTCGCGGCATTGAGATCCGCGTGGTAACGAAACATGGACATGAGCGGCACCACGCCCGACCCGCCCCCGAGGAGCAGAGCAGGGCGCATCTCGGTCTTCTCCCAGACGAAGTAGCCGCCGATGGGTCCGCGAATCTCGAACTGGTCGCCGACCGAAAGGCCGGTGAGATACGGCGACACCTCACCGTCGTCGAGGCGCACGATGGACAGCTCTACCCCGTCGGCATCGGGCGACGAAGCAATGGAGTAACTGCGTTCGGCCGAGTAGCCGTCTTCGGCGGTCAAGCGAACGTCAATGTGCTGGCCCGCCCGGTGACCGCCCCACTCGGGCACGTCTAACCACAGACTGACCGCGTCGGTCGTCTCGGCGATGGCCTTGGTCACGGTCGAGACGAGCCAGGCCGGCACCGCTCAGTCTCCTTGGTAGCGCTGCTCGCGCCACGGGTCTCCGTAGTTGTTGTAGCCGAGCGACTCCCAAAATCCCGGTTGGTCGTGATCGAGGAGTTTGAGACCGCGCACCCACTTGGCGCTCTTCCAAAAATACAAGTGAGGAACGAGCAGTCGGGCGGGCCCGCCGTGCTCGGGTGCGAGCTCTTTGCCGTCGTACTGGAAGGCGACCCACGCCTTACCGTCGCGCAGGTCCGCGATGGGAAAGTTTGTGGTGTAGTCGGTCTCGGCGAACGCGAGGGCGAACGGCGCGTCGGAGTTGACTCCCGAGAGGAGCGTGTCGAGCGACACGCCGGTCCATTTGGTGGCCAACTTCGTCCACTTGGTCACGCAGCTGATGTCGACGGTGACGTCCTCGCGGGGGAGGGCCTGAAACTGCTCCCACGACCAGCGCCCGAGCTGGGTACCCGATTGGTCCATGATCGTAAAGTCCCAGGTGTCAAGGGGCACGCGGGGTGTCTGACCCGCAGTAAGGACCGGAAAGTCGTCGGTCACGTACTGCCCGGGCGGAATCAGACCAGCACCGGTTTGGCGCGGACGCCCATGAAAGCCGCGGCTAATGAACGCCAACGTCCCTCCTCGATGTGAAGTATCAGCACATTTCTATCGCGGCGCCGTCGCATGTGCCACCGGTTGCGCGACGCGTCAGTCGATCAGCGATCAACAGTTGATGACGCAACGACATGTATCCAACGCCCTGATCGGCGAGCGATCACGGACCGACCTAAGTCAGTTCAGGAGAGGGGTCCCTCACGTCGAATCGACTCGACTGACTCCATGGCGTTGCGAAGTTTGACCAGCCACTCGTCGGCGTTGGCGGACACCAACTTCACGCACCACGCCAGCGCGTCGGAACGACTTCGCGC
Source organism: Acidimicrobiales bacterium (assembly GCA_035485615.1). Classification (GTDB taxonomy): domain Bacteria; phylum Actinomycetota; class Acidimicrobiia; order Acidimicrobiales; family RAAP-2; genus RAAP-2. The sequence continues at coordinate 5,868 of DATHNV010000013.1, read as the reverse complement.
CACACCGCTATCGACCAACGTGTCCAGCACCGTTCGTTCGGGCTGGCGAAGTCGGGTCATCACCGGTATCGACAGATTGGTGAAGACCTGCTTCGTCTCGCCGGTCTCGGCTCCCCAACTGACGGCCTTACCGAAGTGGTGCTGGCCCTCTCGAGCAATCGTCATTCGCTCCTCGCGCGTCTCCTCGCGGAACCGAGTGATTCGGCCAACCTCGGCGGCGGCCTTCGCAACTGAATCCGACTCATCGCCCAGATGGGGAGCGGGCAACCGTCCGATGATCAGTATCTCGTCGTGATCGATCGTGACTGTCGGGGCTTGCTCGAACCAGTTCTCCGGTAGTCGACCGACAATCCAGCCCGTGATCTCCTCGGGCGACCTTTCCACACCGTTTGATCGAGATCCCCGTTCTCCTCGACCACTTCTGATTCCTCGCTCGCCAGACATAGGCAACTCCATATCTCAATTCATGGTTAATTACTTAATTACACAATATCACGTCTTTCAAACATCCACAATGCTTTTGCGCCGTACGCCCCCGTGCCGTTTACCGATGCTTTTATTCGCTGGGGTACTAGCACGAGGAGCCCCGGTGGGCTTGGCCGCCTTGGCGCGTGCAAGGTCGACAGCGAAACTGCGAGCGGGGAAATGTTCGGGTAAGAGGGGAGAGCGTGGATCGAAAGGTCACCCGTGTCGCCTGGTACTGGTTCCAGACCGGTATCCATCGACGCCGGGCTAATTACTTAACGATCGTCCTGCTCATCGGACTGGTGGGCGGCGTCGCGGTCGGTTCGATCAGCGCGGCCCGACGGACCCAGTCATCGTTCAACACCTTTCTCGCGAGCACGAACCCCTCGAATCTGAGTGTGCTGTTGCAAGGGCCAAATCTCACATCGGACCTTTCGCGACTTCCCCACGTGCAGCACGTGGCGGCTCTCCAGTTCTACCTCGTCGGCTTTCCGGCCGGTAAACATGGGGCTCCTTTGATTCAGGGTCCCTTTGCCTCCGGCGACGTGGCACCCGTCGGAAGTCTGGGGGCCGAGTACTTCACTCAAGACAAGCTGGCCGTGACACAAGGTCGGATGGCCAATCCCCGTAAAGCCGACGAGTTCGTGATGACCGCGGCGGCCGAGAAGCTGACGGGCTGGCACGTCGGTCAGGCGGTGCCGATGTACTTCTACTCCATCGCGAACGCGAACGAGACGGACTTCGGCACGGCCAAGGTCAAGCCCGCGGTTCGCATTACGGAGCACCTGGTGGGCACTGTGGTCCTCGGTAGCGAAGTGGTGCAGGACGAAGTCGACCGCTACCCGACCCTGGCGATCTTCACGCCGGCCCTTACTGACCCTCTCGTCGCGGCCACCGACAATTACATGCAGTACAACCTCAAACTGGATCACGGCGCCAAGTCCGTCTCGGTGGTCGAGCGCGAAATTATCAAGGCTCTGCCCAAGGGCACGACGTACAACTTCCACGTCACTTCAAACGTCGCCCAACAGGTGAATCGCTCCATCGAGCCCGAGGCGATTGCGTTGGCCGTGTTCGGGCTCATCGCCGCACTGGCGGCCTTGGTGATTGCCGGTGGCCTTCTCGCGCGAACACTGTCGAGCGAGGCCGACGACTTCGCGGCGCTGCGCGCGCTCGGAGCCAATCGCCAAACCGTTGTGGCTACGGCCCTGCTCGGCGCGATGGGCGCCGTCGTTGCCGGGAGCGTTCTCGCACTCATCGTCGGTGTGATTCTTTCGCCCATCGGACCGATTGGACCGGTGAGGGCGGTGTATCCCGATGGAGGGATCGGTTTCGACTGGACGGTGCTCGGAGCGGCACTCGCCTTCTTCGTCCTTCTCCTTGGCGGGGTCGCTGCGCTACTGGCTCTGCGTTTATCACGTCGCCTCGCGCAGCGACAGGTCTCGGCGGTGGTGCCCGTGGCGTCAAGGGTGGCAACCGGTCTCGCCAAGGCGGGATTTGCGTTGAGCGCCGTGGTCGGAGTGCGCTTCGCCCTCGAGCCCGGAAAGGATCGAGACGCGGTGCCGATCCGCTCCGCCCTGTGCGGCGCGGCGCTGGCGGTGATCATCGTCGTGGCGACGTTGACGTTCGGCAGTAGCCTCTCGACGCTCATCTCGCGCCCGGCGCTGTACGGCTGGAACTGGAGCCTGGCTCTCACGAGCGACGAGGACGTGCCCCCGCAGTCCGTGAAACTTCTCTCCAGCGACCCGCTGGTCGCGTCGTGGTCGGGCGATAACTTCGCCGACGTCCTGATCGATGGCGTAACCGTGCCCGTCCTGCTCGCCAAGACCCACGCCGCCGTTTTCCCTCCGCTGCTCTCGGGACACGAAGTCGATGCGAACAATCAGATTGTGCTCGGGGCCGAGACTATGGCGGCGCTCCATAAGCATCTAGGCGACACGGTCATGGTCGGGTATGGGGCACCCCAGGATGCTCCGGTGTACGTGCGCCCGACGCCCTTGGTCATTGTGGGCACCGCGACGCTCCCGGCGGTGGGACCCGAGCTGCAGCTCCATACATCGTTGGGCGTGGGGGCGATTCTCTCCGAAGGTGTTGAGCCGGCGGCGATGAAGAAGTACATCAACAGCCAGCAGGCGCCCTATGTCACACTCCAGGGCCCCAAGATTGTTTTTGTTCGACTTCGCCACGGCGTGTCGATGGTCGCGGGAAAGGCCTCCCTCGCGAAGATTGCCTCCGTGGGCGACAAAGCATTCGCCGTCGTGCCGAACGGAGAAGCGCTCGGGGACACGGTGGACTTGCTGGGCGTCCAGTATCCCGCCGAGATCGAGAACTACCGGACCATCGGCGCGACGCCTGCGGCGTTGGCCCTTGCGCTCGCCGCCGGAGCGGTGGTGGCCCTCGGGCTCACCCTCAGCGCATCGGTGCGACGCCGGCGGCGCGACCTCGCGATGCTGCGCGCGCTCGGCTTCACCAGCCGTCAACTCCGAAGCGTCGTGGCGTGGCAGGCGTCGGTGAACGGTCTCGTCGGCGTCGTGGTGGGAGTGCCGCTCGGCATTTTGCTCGGACGATGGCTGTGGACGCTGTTCGCGCGTTACATCGACGCGGTGCCGGAACCCACCGTGCCCGTGCTCTCGGTCATCATTGTGATTGTGGTGACGATGGCCCTGGCGAACGTGGTGTCTGCTCTACCGGGACGAAGTGCGGCCAAGACATCGACGGCTCAAGTGCTTCGAGGCGAGTAGCCCGTCGCGACTTATCTTGACGGACGAGGAGACCGTTACTGGTTCGTCTCGTCTCGTAATTGCCACGCGGTGCGGAGATTCATCGCCCAGGAGAACGGCATCGTCGCGACGCGAAAGGACAAGATTCCAAGGGGCGCGAGAATGCCGGTCAGGACGCACACCGCGGCCAACGGGAAGAGCACCAATCCGAACGGAATCTCTAGACAGAGTAAGCCGAAGATCAACGTCTTCTCTTTCCAAGACAGGGTGGCCTTGGATGGGTGCGGCGTTGATGTGACCATGAGATTCGTTTCCGCCATCGCGACTTGGACTTCCCGGTAAAAAGGTTAGGTACCCGTTCTACCAAGACTTTCGAAGCGCGCGACCGGAATGCCATACTCAACGGATGGATTTCTTCGCTGAGACCGAATATCGCGAGTTCGGACCAGGTCGAGTCAAATGCCACGACCACTGTCGGCGTGTCAACTCTGGATTCCGGTGGGGGACCCCATAGAGCATTCAACGAGCCAACAGCGCGTCAGCCGAATCCTGCACTGGGTGGGTGACGTCACCGCCCGAGCAAGCGCGACTGTCGTGGTCACCCTCGTGCTCGTGATCTACGGCGTCGTGTTAGGGGTCAAGGGATTTCCGGGAAGGTGGCAGACCGGGTTCTCCACGGCCGTTGAGGCGGTGACCCTGGTGATGCTTTTCGTCATCCAGCACACCCAGAGTCGCCAACAACTCGTCACTCAACTCAAGCTCGATGAGCTTATTCGTTCGTCGCCGCACGCCGACGATCTACTCGTGCATTTGGAAGTTGCCGACGACACCGAACTGATCGAGCGCGAACAAAGTCAACTTGCGCACCACGAAGCGGTGCGGGAACTCGACGACGACGAAGAGTAGATAAGTCCACATTGGCGTCGCTCGCCGGGCTTCGAAGAACGCCAACTTCTGACCGGTTCTTGCTAGGTTTCATTTCAGAATCAAACTGCAGGAAAAGAGTCGCGGGAGGCTTCCACGTGGTAGCAACAACCATCAGTGGTGGCACCGCGCTCCTCGTGTCCATCGCCATCCTCGTGCTCAACTTTTGGGCGGTAACCAGGATCATTCATCAGGCTGGCTATTCGCGCAGCTGGGTCCTGGTGCCCTTGACCCCATTTGTCTTGTTCATTGCTGTCGCGATCGACAGCGTCGTCTCAATCCGCGATTTTGCCCTGGGATCGACCACCGGCCTGTCGTATTTCTCGAACGTCGGCGCGCTGTGGTCCCTGTTCTCTATCAGCGTCTTTGTGACTTGGATTTTCTTCCTGGTGTTCGCGTTTTCCACCTGGCCCGCGTCACGAGGTGGCAGCGGACCGATCAGTGGCCCAGCCCAGCCGGTCGAGCCGTACCCCACAGCGAGTCCGACGCCCACGGCGAGTCCGACGCCCACGGCGAGCGTGCCCAGGGGAGTCACTCGGGACTACTCCCCACCATCTACAGCCGCCCCGACGACATCGACACCGGGTCCTAGTGCTCCCGCGACTCCACCCACCGCCGTGAAACGCTGCGTCTGGTGCGCCGAGTCGCTACCTGGTAGCCGTGCGCTCTTTCACGACTGCGGGCCGAAGGACCGACCGCCGGTTTACTGCGCGAAGTGCGGCTCTGCTCTGACTGCGGCGGGTGGCTGCGCTTCGTGTGGGGCGACTGGCTAGTCGCCTGCCCCCTCACGTTTCTGTCGTGGGCAGCAAAAAACCTGATTAACCGCCTGTCACATTCCTGGCTTGTCGCGTGTCATATAGATAGAAGTGTTAACAAGAGTCATGAGTAGAGAAGATCGATATGGCCCGTGTTCAAGGAGTTTCGAAAAGCAAGGCTTCGCCGATGGTCAAGATCGTCTACCGGTTTGGACCGAAGATGATGAAGAAGTTGACGGGTCGCGCGCCGCACAACGGCAGTGGGATCGAGCCAATTGAGATTTGGGCCTACCAGCCAAAGATGATGATGGGGATGGGGAGGTTCAACCAAGCAGTCCGAAAGGGCAGCAGCGTCGATCAACGACTCAAGAATCTGATCGAGTTGAAAGGCGCTCAGATGATTGGCTGTGAGTACTGTGTCGACCTCGGCTCGCAGATTTGTCGTAACTCGGGTCTCAGCGACGAGGAGCTGTTGGCGCTGCCCACGTATCGCTCAAGTGACCTCTTCACGACCCGTGAGAAGGTCGCGCTCGACTACGCGGTCGCCGTCATGAGAACGCCCGTGGAAGTCACTGACGAGCTCTTCGCGAAAATGAGGGAGCACTTCAACGAAAAGCAGATGGTCGAGATCACCGCCCACTTGATGGTGGTGAATCTCGATCGGTTTAACGCTGCTTTCGATATCGGATCTGCGGGCTTCAGCGAGGGCATGGTTTGCGTCGTTCCCGACCGCCCCGCGGTATCCAGCCCGTAAACCTTTCGCGATGGAGGAGAGCGAATGGCTCGCGGATCGATTCGAGGGGAACAGGACACGACTTCGAGGCGTTGCGTATCGGTTATTGGGATCACTTAGTGAAGCCGACGATGCCGTTCAAGAGTCGTGGCTTCACCTCAGTCGTGCTGACACAAGCGAGGTCCAGAATCTCGACGCGTGGTTGACGACCGTAGTGGCGAGAGTGTGTCTCAACGTGCTTCGAGCGCGCAAAGTGCGACGAGAAGTGTCG
>DATHNV010000012.1:0-9995 GCA_035485615.1 Acidimicrobiales bacterium | reverse complement strand
TTCAACGCCCGTCGCGTTCGCAACGACATTCCCCAGTTGACGCGCCAGGTGCACGGTCGCACCATTACGTACCTCGACTCGGGAGCGAGTTCGCTCCAGCCGCGCGCCGTGATTGACGCGATGAGCACCTACTACCGACTGCGCCACGCCAACGTGCACCGCGGCGTTTACCAGACGGCCAACGAGGCAACCGAGGCCTACGAAGACGCGCGCGCGGCGGTCGGGCGATTCATCGGCGCGCCGGCTCCGGCCGACGAGATCGTCTTTACCAAGAACACCACCGAGTCCATCAACCTCATCGCCAAGGTGTGGGGTTCCGCCAACCTCGGACCCGGTGACACGGTGCTGGTAACGGAGATGGAGCACCACGCCAACATCGTTCCGTGGTTCCAGTTGCGCGAGGCGACCGGGGTTGACGTTCGCTTTATCCCGGTGGGTGATGACTACCGCCTCGACCTCACCAATCTCGATGAGCTGCTGCGCGGTGTGAAGCTCGTCTCAGTGACCGGCATGTCCAACGTGCTGGGCACGAAGAACAACGTTCGCCAGCTCGCCGATGCGGCCCACGGTGTCGGCGCACTCATCGCGGTCGACGGGGCACAGTCGGTCTCGCACGGTCCCGTCGACGTGACCAACCTGGACATTGACTTCCTCGCCTTCTCCGGGCACAAGATGCTCGGCCCGACCGGTATCGGCGTTCTCTGGACGCGCCAGAGCGTGCTCGACCCGATGGGACCGTTTCTCGGCGGCGGCGGCATGATCGCCGACGTTCGCCTGGATGGATTCACCCCCGCCAAGGGCGTCGCTCGCTTCGAAGCGGGCACTCCCCCGATCGCCGAAGCCGTGGGTTTGCACGCTGCGGTGCGCTACCTCGAGGGACTCGGCATGGACAACGTCGCGGCCCACGAGCGCTCACTCACCGAAGACGCGCTCACGCGACTTGAGGAGGCCTTCGACGAGCGCATCCGCGTCATCGGCCCCCCGACCGTCATCGATCGAGGGGGCGTCATCAGCCTTGACGTCGAGGGTGTGCACCCCCACGACGTGGCCCAGGTACTCGACGAGTTCGGGGTCTGCGTGCGTCCGGGGCACCACTGCGCCAAGCCCCTGATGCGGCGGTTCAATTTAGCGGCGACGGCTCGGGCCTCCTTTGGCCCCTACTCACTGAGCGACGACACGACGGTACTGATCGAGGCCCTCGAGCACGCGCTCAAGATGTTTGGCTGATCGTGTCCAACCTCGAAGACCTCTACCGCGAAATCATCCTCGATCACTACCGCTCGCCGCGCAACCGCGGCGAACTCGCTACCCCACCCGCCCACAAGGTTGAGGGCTTCAACCCGCTCTGCGGTGATGAGGTAACGGTGTACCTGGACGTCGAAGATGGCGTGCTCAAGGACATCAAGATGACCGGCCACGGCTGCTCGATCTCACAGTCGTCGTCGTCACTCATGAGCGCCGCGGTGAAGGGCAAGAGTCTCGACGATGTGCAGGAAACGATCACGACGTTCAAAGAACTCATGACCGCATCGGGCGCTTCAGCCGACGAAGAGACTGGGGCCAAGAACCTGCGCTCACTCGGTGAACTGGCCGCTCTGGCCGGCGTGGTGAAGTTCCCCGTGCGCATTAAGTGCGCCACGCTCGCCTGGAACACCCTGCAGCAGGGCCTAGCGGAGATGTCCGCCTAAGTCGAAGTACGGACTACGGGTTACAGGGCACCGGGTCGTAGTTGGGTACCCCGGAGACAGTCGGATTCGTCGTGGTCGTCGTGGGAGCCGTGTGATGCTTGCCCGATTTCGTGGTCGTCGTCGCGGAGGTGGTGGTCGTGGTGGGGACGGTAACGGTCGGCGGCTCGGGCGTCTGTCCCGCCGTGTTGGGTGGCGGATCAGCCGGAGTCGCGAGCGTGTTGCCAAAGATATCGACGAGCATCTGCTGCGCGGCGGGCTGATCGACGTAGAGAACGTCGCCCAGGTCAGCGTTGTCGGATGAGATCGTCGGCAGGGTCCAGGTCTGCACCGCGTTGGGGTTGATGCCGTGGAATCGCTCGGCCAGTCCGATGAGCTCATTGAGCGAGAAGTTCTGGTCCAGCGCAATGCCCTGGGGCAACTTGGAGAGGAATGAGTTCAAGGTGATCGGGTTGTAGAGCTTCTTCGCGCGGTAGATCAACGCGCGCATGAACGCGTCTTGTCGGTCAATGCGTCCGAAGTCGCTCGTCGGGTCGTACATCCACCCCGCGTTGTAGAGATCGTTCGCCCCCGAGTCCGTGGAGCCCCAGATGACCGGCGGAAAGACTTTCGCGTTATCGACGTTGTAATAGAAGTGGCGACTACGCGAGAGGGCGAGCGCCTGGAAGCCTGTCACGATCTGGCAACCCGGGTGCAGGATGCGTAGTCCCGAGTAGGGGTCCCACGACGGATAGCGAAAGTCCAAGTAGACCCCGCCCACGGCGTCGGCGGCGTTGATGAGCCCGGCGAAACTCACGACCACGGTCTGGTTGATCTTGATGCCAAAGTTCGCGGTGATGGTCTGGGCCACGAGGGAGGGACCGTTGCCGAAGTTGACGTTGATGCGGTTGAACTTGCCGTAGAGCGCTTGATTGGCGAGCAGGGTGACCACGGTGTCACGGGGAATCGAGATCATATTGATCGTGCCCGCGCTGGGATCAACATGAACGATCTTCACGCTGTCACTGCGCTGACCGTCGATGGTGTCACTCGTCGCACCCGTCTGGCGTGCGAGCAGTCCCGTCAGTCCGGCCCTCGAGTCAGAGCCGATCAGCAGAATATTGAAGGGCTGACCGGAGATCGGCGGTATTTCGCCGGCGACCTTGATCTTCGTGATCTTGTCGAAGCGCCAGTTGGCGTAGAGATAACTTCCCCCCACCACCGCGCCGATGAGCACGATGAGCACCACGAAACCGATGCCGACTCGTCGACCGACGCGACGTCTTCCCTTGGGGCGGCGCTTGACGCCCTCTCGCCCCTCGACAGCGTCGCCGAGCGCGAGCAGTCGGTCCTGATTGGCGAGGTCTCGTCTGGAGTTATGACGACCTGAGCCGGGCGAGTCGTCACGTCCATTGGCCATCGTGCGAGTTTACCTGCGAAGCCTTGCGAATTGATTACAGTGTCGCGCCGCGAAAGTGCTCGTAACCGTCGCGTTCGAGGGTTTCGGCGAGTTCCGGACCACCGGTTTCAACGACCCGGCCATCGCTCATCACGTGAATCTTGGTTGGCGGCAGTTCCAACAGCAGTCGGCGAAAGTGCGTGATCGCGAGCACGCCACAGTTCCACTCGGTGGTTGCGGCCACCAAGCGACGCGCCACCGCGTCCAGCGCGTCCACGTCCAGTCCTGAGTCGACTTCGTCCAGGACGGCGAACTTGGGCTGCAGCACGCCGAGTTGGACCATCTCTGCACGTTTGCGCTCGCCTCCCGAGAGGTCGACGTTGACGAAGCGATCGAGCAGTTCGGGCCGCAACTCGATGCGCTCGGCTTCTTCGGCGAGGCGACGACGAAGCGTCGTGCGATCGGCGCCTGCCGCCTCGAGCAGGTCAAAGACGCGAACCCCGGGAATCTCAAAAGGATGTTGAAGGACTAACAAGAGTCCGGCGCGTGCGCGTTCGGTCGGCGACAGAGTCAGTAGTTCGACGTCATCGATCGTCACCGAGCCTTCGAGAACGCGATACCCCGGATGCCCAGCGAGTGCGTGGGCCAGGGTCGACTTGCCCGAGCCGTTGGGACCCATGATCGCGTGCACCTCGCCGGAGTGCATGACCAACGAGAAGCCCTTGAGGACCTCCTTGTCGCCGACCGCCACGTGCAGGTTTTCAATCTTCAGCGTCGAGCTCACGGCAACACCACTTCCAGTCGACCATCTCGTTCGAGGACGTCGTAGTGCGCAACTGGCTTGGTCGCGGGCAGCGTCACCGCAGCGCCGTCACTGAGGCGAAACATCGAACCGTGGCGCTCGCACTCGATCTCCTTGGTCTCGACGTCCACTTCGCCGTCGGACAGGTAGAACTCTTCATGACTGCATCGATCATCGAGCACGAAGACCTCGTCGTCGATCCGCACGGCCACCAGGATGCGGCCATCAATCTTCAGCTGGCGAGGTACCCCTTGGTCGAAGTCCGCCAGTGTCCCGATATCGACCGAACTCATGTCGCCACCACCGCCACGCCCGAGAGCACCGAGGTCACGTCGCGCTCGACCAGCTCGGCAAGTTCCTGGGGCAACGCGGCAAGCATCTCGGTGAAGAAGCCTTGGATCATGAGGCGCTGCGCGTCCTCGCGGCTCACGCCCCGCGACTCGAGGTACCAGCGCTGCAGTTCATCGAGTGGCCCCACGCTCGAGGCGTGAGCGCACATGACGTCGTTCTCTCGGATGTCGAGATTCGGCACGCTGTCGGCGTGCGCCGACTTCGATAACAGCAGATTGTGATTGGTCTGGCGAGCGTCGGTGCGCTTGGCACCCTTTTCGATCTCGATGAGCCCGGTGTAGATCGATCGCGACTCGTCGGCCACCGCGCCCTTGGACAGCAGCGTCGAGGTCGTGCGCGCGCCCACGTGAAACTGTCGCGTGCGAAAGTCGTGGACCTGGTCTCCCGTGCCGAGAAAGGTCGTGCGCAGTTCGTTAGATGCACCCGCACCCTGTAACTCGGCGTCGTTGCGCGAGCGGTCGTAGTGTCCGCCCAGGCCGATGACCGCTTGCTGCAGTCGAGCGTCGCGGCCCAGCCGGCCGGTCGTGCGGGCCACGTGCCAGGCGCTCACGTCCAATCGCTGATAGGTCACCAGCCGCAACGACGCGTCATCGTCGACTCGGTACTCGCTCACCGGCACCACCAGCGCGTCGTGACCGCCCTCGAAGTACTCCACAACCGTCACGCTCGCCCCTCGTTCGACCACAATCTGGGTCCGAGAGAACGACGCCGTCGTCGAGGACTCGTTGAGCACCACGATCGGATCGCGGACCTCCGTGCCCGCACTCACGCGTATCACCGTCGTCGAGGGGGCCAGAGCGACGTTTAACAAGGCGAAACTGTCCCCGGCGTAGCGCTCGATCAGGCTCTCGTCGTGCAGCGAGGGCGCCGCGTCAACGAACTCGACGCTGACGCCGTCGGGCAGATCGCTGATACTGAGGCCGAATCCGTCGGTGACGCGCACCACGAGTCCCGCTCGCTCACACAACTGAGCGGCGAAGGGCGAATCGGCGTCATGTCGCGGTGAGCGCGCGACCGAAAACTCATCCATGTTGAGGTCGCGCAGCGGCGCGTATCGCCACACCTCGTCACTGGTCGTCGGTAGTCCCAGGACTTCGAAGCGGTCCCAGGCCACGCGTCGCTCGTCGGCGTCGGGGCGCTCAGAGATGAATGAAGTTGCGGAGTCGGCGAATGATGTCATAACGAAAGAGGCCTTTGGCAGTGTACTGGGGAGCCTTGGTGCCTCTGCGTAGCGACGTAGGCTGATCATCGAGTGAAAGGACCTCGTGGCGTTCTCTTCCAGTGTGATCACCCTCGAGACCGACGCCCACGTCGCCACGCTGTGGCTCGATCGACCCGAGGCTCGCAACGCGCTGGGCAGCGCCTTTTGGCGCGATCTGCCGCTCGCCGCCGCGCAGATCGCCGCCGATCAAGACATCCGCGTGCTCATCGTGGCCGCTAGGGGTCCGCACTTCACGGTGGGCCTCGACCTCAAAGAGTTCGGCGCCCAGCTGGGCGAAGGAGGAAGTTCGGCCTCGCGCGCCGCATCGAACGCGCGTACCTACGCCAACGTGCGCGCCATGCAGGAGTCCGTCACCTCGATCGCCGCACTCCCCATTCCCGTCATCGCGGCCGTACACGGCTACTGCATTGGCGCCGGCGTCGACCTCATTAGCGCGTGCGACATTCGCGTTGCCTCATCCGACGCGGTCTTTTCGGTGCGCGAGACCAAGGTTGCGATCGTGGCGGACCTCGGGACCCTCCAACGATTGCCGCGCATCATTGGTTCGGGTCACGTGGCCGAGCTGGCCTTTACCGGCAAGGACATCGATGCCCCGCGCGCACTAGCGATCGGTCTGGTGAACTCGGTGCACGCCGAGGGAGCGGACGCGGTGTACAGCGCTGCACGCGAACTCGCCACCGAGATCGCGGCGAACTCGCCCCTCGCGGTGCAAGGAACCAAGGCGGTGTTGGCGGCGAATGACGGTCACAGCGTCGAAGAGGGCCTCGACTTCGTCGCGCGTTGGAACACCATGTACTTGGCAAGCAACGACCTGCGTGAAGCGATGACCGCCTTTGTCGAGCACCGGGCGCCGGAGTTCACCGGCGACTAGCGGCGCTTGAACCAGCGACCCTTGCGCTTCTTTTCGAGTTCGGCCATCTCGCGTCGACGCTGTTCGATGAGCTCGGGCGCGACCGCGTTCACGATCTCACTCGCCTGAGCGAGGAGCTCGCGGCGATCCTCGAGGGGCACGTCGGGAGGCGGGGGCTCTACGGGCCGGTCCACGAGCGTGCCGTGAGCCCAGCCCACGTCCACGAATCGCCGCTCGTAGGTCAGACAGTTCTCCGGGCAGGACCAGGGCTGGTCCGGCGCGTTTCCGAGCACACAGAAGCGCGCCACCTCACCGGACTTGTAGGTCCGGCTCTGAAAGTGCTTGCACTCTTCGCGCATCGGCATGTGAACATTGTTTCACGTGCGCGTGAATCGTAGGCTTAGCGCTCGTGACGCCCGACTTTCGCCTCGATACGAACTCGCTCTCGCTGAGCGACGCCAAGGCAGCGGCCCAGGTGTCGGCCCGGGCGTTTTTCGACGACATCTACTTCACGTACCTTTTGCCTGACGAGCGCACACGACGGCGAGCGCTAGAACTCCTCTTCTCCGGTCAGATCCAACACGGGGGCGACCACGCGCGGGCCGTCACCGTGCGCGACGAAAGCCACCAGGTCGTAGGGATCGCCGTGTGGTTTGGGCCGGGCCACTGGCCGCCGTCCATTGGCACCCAGCTATCCCAGTTGCCCATCACGTTGCGCGCGCTGTACCGGCACCCGCGCGCTCTTCGACTCGGCGCCACCTACATCAACGCGGTCTTGAAGGTGCACCCCAAGGAGCACCACTGGTACCTCGCCCTCATCGCGACCGACCCGTCGGTCCAGCGACAGGGCGTGGGCACGTTGCTCATGAATGAAGGAATCGAACTGATGAAGCGCGACGGCGTCGGCGGGTATCTCGAAACCCAGAAGGAAGAGAACCTCGCCTACTACAACCGCTTTGGATATGACCTGCGCGAGACTGTTCGTCCCGTGACCGGGGGGCCGCCCTACTTCACGATGTGGAAGCCGGCTCCTTAGCCGATTGAGCCTTCCATCTGCAGTTCGATGAGGCGTGACCACTCCACCGCGTACTCCATCGGCAGGGTGCGCGTCACGGGCTCGATGAAGCCATTGACGATCATGCCCATGGCCTGGCTTTCGGTCAGCCCGCGGCTCATGAGGTAGAACAACTGGTCGTCGCCGATCTTGGAGACCGTGGCCTCGTGACCGATCGAGGCGTCTTGCTCGTCGACTTCCATGTAGGGGCGAGTCTCGGAGGTTGAGATCTCATCAAGGATCAACGCGTCGCAGCGCACGAAGCTCTTGGCACCCGTGGCCCCTTCTTCGACCTTGACGAGGCCTCGGTAGGCCGTGAGCCCGCCGTCCTTGGAGATGGACTTGGACACGATGGTTGAGGTCGTCTCGGGCGCACAGTGCACCATCTTGGCGCCGGCGTCCTGGACCTGGCCCGCGGCGGCGTAGGCGACGGAGAGCACTTCACCCGAGGCCTTGGGTCCCATGAGGTACACCGAGGGGTACTTCATGGTGAGGCGCGATCCGATGTTGCCGTCGATCCACTCCACGTGCGCCTCGGCCTCGGCGCGCGCGCGCTTGGTCACGAGGTTGTAGACGTTGTTCGACCAGTTCTGAATCGTCGTGTACGTGATACGCGCGCCCTTGAGAGCGACGAGTTCCACGACGGCCGAGTGCAACGAGTCCGTGGAGTAGACCGGCGCCGAGCAGCCCTCGACGTAGTGAACCTGCGAACCCTCGTCGGCGATGATGAGGGTGCGCTCGAACTGGCCCATGTTTTCGGTGTTGATGCGAAAGTAGGCCTGCAGGGGCTGGTCGACCTTGACCCCGGGCGGGACGTAGATGAACGATCCCCCGCTCCATACCGCGGAGTTGAGCGCCGCGAACTTGTTGTCGTTGGGCGGGATGATGGTACCGAAGTACTTGCGCACGAGGTCGGGGTACTCGCGCACGGCGGTGTCCATGTCACAGAACAGGACGCCGAGGCGTTCGAGGTCCTCGCGGTTGCGGTGAAAGACCACTTCGGACTCGTACTGCGCGGTGACGCCCGCCAAGTATTTGCGCTCGGCCTCGGGGATGCCGAGGCGCTCGTAGGTCGTCTTGATCGCGTCGGGCAGGTCCTCCCAGGAGTTCACCTGATGATCAGTGGGCTTGACGTAGTAATAGATGTCGTTGAAGTCCAGGTCCGGCATGCGGGTCGCAAACCACGGCAGCATGGGCTTCTTTTCGAACCGCTTGAGGGCGTCCAGGCGAAACTTGAGCATCCACGGCTCTTCGCTCTTCATGGACGACATCTCGCGAACGATCTCTTCGTTCAGGCCCTTCTTGGGCTTAAAGACTGACAGATGCTCATCAGACCAGCCCAACTGGTAACGGCTGAAGTCCAAGTTGTCAATCGCCATTGCGCTCCTCTGGGATAATCCCTATCCACATAGTACTAACTGGCTGAGTGGTTCTGACCCAAGTACTGACAGAGTAGAGAGATGTCTGAAGCCCCCCTCGCACCCCAGCGCCCCATTGAGATCACCCGTCACGGTGATACCCGCGTCGACCCGTACTACTGGCTGATGGACCGCGAGAACGATGAGGTTCTCGCGCACCTACGCGCCGAGAACGACTTTCTGGCCCACGAACTCGCCCCCCTCAAGGCCCTCGAGGACGAACTCTTCCTCGAAATTAAGAATCGTGTCGAAGAGACCGATATCTCCGTGCCCGTGCGCAAGGGTCAGTGGTGGTACTTCGAACGCACCCGCGAGGGACTGAACTACCCCATCAGCGTGCGCGTGCCCGCACTCGGCGATGACCTCACGCCACCTGATGTCGATCCGCTCAGCACCTTTAGCGGCGAGCAGATCATTCTGGACGAGAACGTCGAAGCCGGCGAGAGTGACTTTCTCTCGGTCGGCGTTCTCGCCGTCAGCCCGGACGAGTCGTGGGTGGCGGTGGGCACCGACTTCGAGGGCAACGAGCGCCATCACGTGACCGTGCGTCCACTCGCGAACCAGGAACCTCTCCCTGACGAACTCGACGACGTGTACTACGGCTTCGCGTGGGCCAGTGACTCGCGGCACTTCTTCTACACCCGCGTGGATGACGCCATGCGACCCTGGCAGCTGTGGCGACACGAACTCACCACGCCCTCGAGTGCGGACATCCTCGTCTACGAGGAGCCCGACGCGGAGTACACCGTGTCGGTCGGTCGCAGTCGTGACGACCGGATGATCGTCGTGATGCTGAACTCCTCGATGACGAGCGAGGTGCGCTACGTGCGGGCGGACGATCCCCCCGGCGAGCTTCGGGTCCTCGAAGAGCGACGCCACGGCATCGAGTACGGCGTCGAGCACTTCGTGGACGCGACGGGCGCGGCGTGGTGGCTCAAGATCACCAACGAAAACGCCACGGACTTTCGCCTCCTGGCTCGTGCGATCGAGGGTGACGAGTGGCGCGAGATCGTGGCCGAACGTCCCGGCAGTCGCCTCGACGGTGTCGATGCCTTCTCGCGGTTTCTCGCCCTCAGCGTACGCGAAGACGGGTGCGCCGCACTGCGACTGGTACAACTCCTGCCCGGCGCTGACCCTTTCGGCGACGACCTACTCGCGCGCTCCACTCGAGTCGAAGGCGGGGCGTTCCCCAATACCGTGGCCCTGTCGGCGAACCCGAATGTCGACACAACCCA
>DATHNV010000011.1:0-7872 GCA_035485615.1 Acidimicrobiales bacterium | reverse complement strand
CAGCACCGTCAACTTGGTCGTGGTCGCCGGGAGCACCGACGGCTACCTCACCCAACAAGATCGACTGGCGGTGCTCTCGGGTCACCTCGCGAACCCCTCACATATCGATCAGATCGAGATCACGCCCGGCGCGGCACGAATCTGGGGCGTGGGTCTCGGCTCGACCGTGCCGATCGGCTTTTACGCACCATCCCAGGCATCCCAGCCCGGGTTTGGCACGGCCAAGGTCAAGCCTCGGCTTCTCATCGACGCCCACGTCGTGGGCATCGTCGCCGAGAGCAGCGAGATCGTCCAGGACGACGTGGATCGCGCGTACGGCTTTGTGTTTCTCTCGCCCACTCTCGTACGCAGGGCCGCCGCCTTTGACGCCTCGTGGTCACTCCCGGTGGAGTACGAAATCCAACTGCGCGACGGCGACGCCCACCTCGGACGCATTGAACACGAACTCACCGCCCTGGTGCCCGTGGGCTTCACGTACGAGTTTCACGTCACGTCGCACGTGTTGTCGACCGTCGAGCTCGCACTGAAGCCCGAGTCGGTGGCTCTGGGAGCCTTCGGTGTGATCGCGGCGCTGGTGTGCCTGCTGCTCTCGATCCAGGCGATCTCGCGGCTGGTTCGTCGCGACGTGAACGATCGACGCATCCTGCGGGCCATGGGCGCCGGTCCCCGCGAGCTGCTGCTGGAGACTCTGGTGGGAGTCGTCGCCAGCGTGGTGATCGGCATCCTGCTCGCGTTGGTCGTCGCGCTCGCGCTCTCACCCTTGGCCCCGCTCGGCCCGGTGCGACCCGTCTATCCGGATCGCGGTTTTTCCTTCGACTCGACGGTGCTCGTGGGGGGCGCCCTCGTCCTGCTGGTCGTGCTGTTGGTATTCTCCGTCGCGAGCGCCCTCGTTCTCGCATCGCGCCGAGACGGCGCCGGGTCGAGACGAACTCCGTCTGCGCTCCTGCGCCGTCTTCGCCCCCTGCCGATTCCCACGGCGGCCTCGCTCGGGGCACACTTTGCGCTCGAGCCTCGCGGAAGCAGTGGCGACGTTCCCGTGCGCTCGGTCCTCTTCGGCTCCATCCTTGCGGTGGCGCTCATGGCCACCACACTGACCTTCGCGAGTGGGCTCAACACGCTGGTCTCGCGACCGGCCCTCTACGGCTGGAATTGGAGTTACGCGTTGAACCCCACCAACGTGGTGCCGCCCAGCGCGCTTGCTCGCCTGAACCACGACCCCGATGTCGAGGCCTGGAGCGGCGCTGACTACACCGACGTCACCATCGACGGGCAGTCCGTGCCGGTGCTCATCGCCGCAGCGAAAGCCGCGGTCATGCCACCGATCCTTGCCGGACACGGTCTTGATACGAACTCACAGATCGTGCTCGGCGATCAAACCTTGGCCCTCCTGCACCGTCGCATTGGCCAAACTGTCAGCGTCTCGTACGGCACCCCCGCTGACAGTCCCATCTACGTCCCTCCCACGAAGCTCACCATCGTGGGCACTGCCACGTTCCCCGCGTTGGGCTACGCCACATCCGTCGCGGATCACACGTCGATGGGCACCGGCGCGCTCTTGCCCATCGGCCTCGAGCCCAAGAGCTTCGTGCGCGCCATTTCGAGCAAGGACCCCAACCTCAACGGACCCGCAGTCGTCTTCGTTCGCCTGCGCCCGAGCGTCAGTGCGAGTGCGGGACGAGCCAACTTAGAGCGCGTCGCGGCGGTCGCCAACGCGACGTTCGCCCATGACCCCCATGGGACCGGTAACTACGTGACCGTCCTGTCCGTGCAACGTCCCGCTCAAATCGTCGACTACCGCTCCATCGGCATGACCCCGGTGCTCCTGGCAGCCGCACTTGCGGCTGGTGCGGTGGGTGCGCTGGCCGTCACGCTGATCACTTCGGTGCGTCGCCGCCGCCGAGATCTGGCGATCCTGAAGACACTCGGCCTCACGCGACGAACGGCCGCCTCGGCAATTATCTATCAGGCGAGCGTCGACGCAGTCGTGGGCGTACTGGTGGGCATTCCACTGGGCATCCTGCTCGGCCGCGAGCTCTGGACGCTCTTCGCGCGCGACATCAATGCGGTGCCGTATCCCACGGTGCCCGTCGGTGCTCTCACGCTGCTCGGGGTCGGCACGATCGTGATCGCCGTCCTGACCGCGACCTGGCCCGGTCGCAGTGCTGCTCGTACGTCGCCGGGTCTGACCTTCCGTACGGAGTAACGGCGAAGAACGCGCTCGACAACCCGTCAACGCGCGGACGATCCCTACTCCGCTCGAAGAGCGATCGCGGCGGGGGTGCTCGCGGCCAGGTGTTGAGGGACCAGAGCGACGAGGTTGGCGAGCACGAGCGCTCCCACACCCAACACAACTAGCGAAACGGTCGGTATCGCGGCGAAAGGCACGGCGTAGATCTCGCGAGCGAAGAGCGTCCAGAGCTCGCGGCCCAGCAGGATGCCCAGCGGTATGCCGATGATCACACCCGTCGCGACAGCGGCGCTCGCTTGCCAGGAGATGCACGAGCGAATCTGGCGGCGAGTGAAGCCGAGCGTTTTGAGCAGCGCCAGGTCGCGTCGGCGCAGTCGAACCGATGACGTGACCGTGAGCCCAAACGCGATGGTCATCCCGATGGCAAAGGCCAGGGCCAACCACAGCGGCGTGCTGCCCATGGAGCGATAGTTAATGATCTCGGCTGGATACTGCACGCGCAGCACCGAGACCGTGTCGCCCTGGCCCGCGTTGTTGGGCACCGCCGCGAACTGAGCGTCCCCGGCCCGAGCAGCTTTGTTTACGATGGCGAGCCCTTCTTCGCGTGACACGCCGTGACGAAGTCGAACGAAGTACATGTCGTCGCCCCCGAGGAGCTGTTGCGAGCGAATTGCCTTGCGCAATGCCACGGGTTCCGTGCTCCCGTCGACGATGCCCCCGACGCCCATCGAGGGGTGAAACGTTCCCGCCGAACCAACAGCAGGCAGCGTGGCTGAACCCACGATCGTGACCTTCGTCGGCGGAAGGAACGCCGGATAGTCGTGTTTCTCCCCGTAACTGACTTCGACGGTCTCGCCAACTCGCTTGTGTAGCGCGGCCATCGTCGACGCCCCCAACACGATCTGATTGGCCGCTCGCACGTCATGACCAGCGAGCATCGGCGGTGCGACGGCGGGGTTGGCCGACGAGATCAACACCGGAACGCTCACGCCGTCAATCTGCACGTCGGCGAAGTTCACTCCCGACCACTCGACCTCGCGCGAGTAGTGCTCGAGCACCGCGAGGCTCTTCGACGGTACTTCGTTGCCCGAGGTGAGGGCGTAGTTCCAGTTCCATCCGTACAAGGCGGGACGCGAGATCAGCGCCGACAGTCCCCCCGCGAAGGTCAACGTGCTCGCGAGCAATGTGACGGCGATCGTGATCCCCACGAGGACCGAGCGCACCGGAACCGAGCGCTGCCCGGAACCTGATTCGAAGGCAAAGCCGATGCCCGTGGCGGCCGACGCGGGCAGCCCCACTCGGGTCGCCAGTCGTGTCACGCTCGATCGGCCCCGAGTACTGCCAAGGTTGCGACCAGGAGCGCGCCGCATCGCCAGGGCCGTGCTCACTCCAGCGAGTATCACGAACAGGAGCGCGGCCGCACCCAACAAGATCGATACGTCGAAGTTTGTTCCCTCGTGCAGCAGGGGACGAACCGGACCGAGCAACGTGAGTGACGACAGGCCGGTCGCAATGATAAGAGCGAGGATCATTCCCGCCAAGGTGGCGAGAATGGGAGCCAGGATCGCGTCGAAAAGAAGCGCCGGGCGACCGGCACCGAGAGCTCGCATGATCTCTTGGTCAGATCGCTGGGCCGAGAGGCGCCGGGCGATCATCTGGAGACCCACTAGAAGCGCGGCGAGAAGAGCCAGTGCTCCAAATACTCCCAGCGCCAGCGCCACGGGTCGCACACTGCGATTCACCTCACCCTCGATCGCCGAGAGATGGTCGAAGTCGAACGTCTCGCCCTGAGGCAGCACTCGCTCGATGTCGTGCACGACGGTGGTCACGTTGGCCGACGCGCGCAGGGCGAAGTTGTACTCCACGTACTGGAAGCCGGACGTGTCACCCTTTGCCGCAGCGGGGGTGAGCACGTAATACGTGGGTAACTGATCTGCGGAGTCCTCGACGACGCCGTTGTCAAAGACAATCGTTCCCACGAGGTGCTCGTAGATGATCTTGCTCGGCGGGACCGCCGTCGTCCCGAATCCTTTCGAGCCGGTCTGATGGAGCGTGTAGATGCCCATCTTGATGACGCTGCCGACGTGCCATCCCATGAGTCGTTCGCCCAGGGCCGTGGCCATGAACTCATCGGCCCGGTGGGGATTCGCCAGGCGCCCTTGGACGACGCCGACGCGGTCCTGGGTAAAGAACTCACCGTCCAATCCAGCTTCGGGCACGACGATTCCCGACCCAAAGAACGGTGTTCCCTTTGCCGTAAGCGGCACGGCGAAGAACGTCTCGTCCGCCACGCCGACGTGGGTGACGCCGGGAATCTTGGAAAACGCCGACGTTTTGATCGGCGAGCCAATGTTGAGGCTCACCGCCGAGGGATCCGAGCGAGCGAGCAGCGTCCTATAGGAGTCATCGGTCGCTCGCGCTCCCGCGATCGAGGCCAGGCCGACTCCTCCGAGCACGCCGAGCACCAGGGCGAGAGCGATGAGCGACGAGCGCTCAAACCCCCGGCGACGGGTCAGTCGAAACCACGCCAACTGCGCGTAGTTCGTCATGTCCATCCGCTCGGCGCCCGTGGCGCGAACGCGCTAGACACGGACATGAAGGTCGCCCAGAACGGTGCGAGCGGCCCCCCAGCCGCACATGGCGTGCACGCCGCCGCCCGGTGGCGTCGACGCGGAACAGAGGTACAGACCCGTGGTGCCCGTGCGGTACTCGTTCCAGCGCAGCGCGGGTCGAAAGATCGTCTGGCGAAGAGTGCCCGCACCGCCCGAGATGTCTCCGCCGAGGTAGTTGGCGTTGTGACTCTCGCCCTCGGCCGTAGAGGTCGACACCCGCGAAAGGACGAGGTCGTGAAAGCCCGGCGCGAAGCGCTCGATCTGGCGCTCGATGCGCTCGGTCATGTCGACGCTCGAGCCGTTGGGCACGTGACAGTACGCCCACAGCGTGTGCTGACCCACCGGGGCGCGCGTCGCATCGGCGACACTGGCCTGAACCACGATGCAGTACGGACTCTCGGAGTGTCGCCCGTGCACCACATCGTCCTCGGACGCCGCGATCTCCTCAAACGTCCCACCCACGTGCACGGTGCCTGCCCTGCGAGCTACCTCGGCGGTCCACGGCACCGGGCCCGAGAGCGCCCAGTCGACCTTAAAGACGCCCGGGCCGCGTTCGAATCGCGAGACCGAGGCCTGGTAGCGCGACGAGAGCCGCTCGCCCGCGATCGCGAGAAGTCCCGGGACCGACGTATCGAAGACGGTGGCTCGGGCGCTCGGCACGTCGCTCATCGAACGAACCAGTCGATCAAGGCGAATCTCGACACCCTCTTTTTCCAGCGCATCGACGAAGGCGCCCACGAGATGACCACTTCCGCCTTCGACGACGGGCCAGCCGCCGGCGTGAGCAGTCACGGCGAGAAAGATTCCGAATGCCGCGGTGACAGGAGCGTCCAGCGCCTGCATCGAATGTGCACACACTCCCGCGATGAGACCGCGCGCTTCGGGCGTGGAGAATCTCTTCGCCAGGTGATGAGCCGACGGAAGACCGTTGCGCGCAAAGTGGGCCATGGTGAGGGGATTCGACGGCGGCGCGCGCAAGGGCGACAGCACGGTTGACGCCAAGCGCGGCGCGTCGCGCACGAGCGGTTCGAAGATCCGCCGATAGGTGGACCCGTCGACTCCGAGACTCTCCATCGTGTCGTCGAGCGACGTAGAGACCCATGCAGCGCGACCGTCATCGAGCGGGTGGGCGAAGGCCACCTCGGGCTCTCGCATCGTGACCGCCCGAGCGACGTCGGAAAACTCACGAAAGAAGGGCGACAGACTCACCATCGACTGGATGGTCGAGCACACGTCGTGAAAAAAGCCGGGCAGCGTTAGTTCCTCGGTCCGACACCCTCCTCCGGGCGCTGACGCCGCCTCCAGGATCTCGACCGACAGACCCGCGCGCGCCAGCGCCAGCGCGGCCGCGAGACCGTTGGGTCCCGAGCCGATTACGACCGCGTCGAGTGGCCCTGGGGCCACTAGAGCTCCAGGACCGTCGACTGGGATGCGACCGTGACTCCCGGTGACGAAGCGGAGCTCAGCGCAATGGTGTCGAGTTCGTCGTCGCTGCGATCGGGCTTGTGATGAAAGAGCGCCACGCGCGCGACCCCGCTGCGTCGAGCCAACTCCACCGCGTACTGCGCGGCGGCGTGTCCGAAGTAGCCCTCGGCGGCGAGTTCGTCGCGCACGAGCTGTGCGTCGTGGATCAACAGGTCACTGCCGTCGCACAGCGAGAGCGCCGCGGGGTGATACTCGCCCAGACCGTCGGGGCCCTCTCCAAGTGCGGTCGGACAGTGATCGGGGATGTAGGTCACACTCGAGGACTCGTCGCTCACGCGAAAGCCAAAAGTGCGCCCGCCCTTATGGGGCACTTCGGCCACGCATACGTGAAAGCCCTCTAGTTCTAAGTCCCCCGAGTTCAGCGCGCGAAAGGACCACTCACCGCGCAGATCTTCAGGCCGTACGGGAAAGTGCGGCGGCGACATGCCACGCGCGAGTAACGCCAACGGGTCCGAGCCGTCGCCCTGGTCGGGGATGAACAGCGAGGTCCTCGCGTCGTCTCGGTCGGTCGCGGTACAAAAGGGCAGCCCGTGCACGTGATCCCAGTGCAGGTGAGAGAGCAGCAACGAACCCGAGAACGCTCGACCGTCCATCAACTCGGGCAGACGGCGAATACCGGTGCCGGCGTCCAGTACCAGTGACGGACTCTGGCCGTCGTGGGCGATCGCTACGCACGACGTATGGCCGCCGTAGCGAAGGAACTCCGCGCCCGGAGCGGGTGTCGAACCTCGAACTCCGAGGAAATGGATCCTCACACTTACCCGACGGTCGAATCTTCTCGACGGTGTCCGCTGGAGAGCTCCTCGAGTGAACTGCGATCGAGTGACGCGGCAGGAACCGACGCCACCCGACACTCGGTGACAGCCACCAACGTCGATGTCCGCGCCCCTCCTTCTAAGTGAGCGCGTTCGCCCAGCATCGCACCCGGTCCGTACTCGGCAATGCGTTCGCCGTCCACCTCTACGCGCAGTACACCATCGAGGATCAAGAAGACATCGGAACCCGGAGTTCCTTGAGCCACGAGCACGGTTCCGGGCTTCACTTTTTTGATCTTAGGTTTGGCCGCCCCCGCCATGAGTTTGTGCGACAGGTTTCTCTCGAGGGCCGATTCGACGGTCGTGACGAACGCGTCGGAGTCCTGACTGCCCCAGGGGGTTTGCTTGCCGAAGGCCTTGCGGTACCAGTCGGTGAAGTCGATGAGACCCGACTTGGCACTCAGCCGATTGTCGGCGTCGTAGACCCAGTGGCGGGGAAAGCGACTGGCCCCAACGAGCGCGCCCTTGGACTCACCGTTGGCGTACATGGTGAGGGTGAGCGTCGTCCAGGCCAGGGGTCCATTCCACTGGACGAAGGGTGCGCGGCGCACCCGGCGCGGTGCGGGCATCCCGGTTCGGCCACCGGCCGTCTGGGTGAAGCGCACCCAACCGTCGCCGTAGACGGGCTTCTGCTTGATGTCGGGCAGCGCTACGGCGTCGAAGACGTGGCTAACCGGCCCCAACTTCACCGTCGTGCTCCCGATCATCCCGCCACCGGTGTAGCTCGCCCCGGTGATCTCGCCCTTGGAGTTCACCTGGATCGAGGCGGCCA
>DATHNV010000010.1:0-9248 GCA_035485615.1 Acidimicrobiales bacterium | reverse complement strand
GCGTCAAGGATGTGCGCGAAGCCATCGCGCGCGCGCGCGAGCGCCTCGGCGAGCGCGGGGTGAAGACGGTGCTCTTCATTGACGAGGTGCATCGCTTCAACAAAGCCCAACAAGACCTCTTGCTGCCGGCCACCGAAAGCGGCGTCATCGTGCTGATCGGGGCCACCACCGAGAACCCGTACTTCGAAGTGAACGCGGCGCTCATGAGTCGCTCGACGTTGTGGCGGTTACGCCCCCTCACCGACGACGAACTGGTGACGTTGGTGAATCGTGGCCTGGAACTGCGCGGCGCTCTCATATCGGACGCCGCGCGCGAAGCCATCGCCGCCTCGGCCGACGGCGATGCACGAAGCGCTCTCACCACGCTCGATACCGCGATCACCCTCGCCAGTGCGACGAGTGAGCCGGCCATGGTCGAACTCGAGCACGTGGCTCGGGCTCGCGACGGACGTCTGTATCACCAGTCGGCCGATACCCACTACGACCAGATCAGCGCGTTCATCAAGTCCGTGCGAGGTTCGGACCCGGACGCCGCTCTGTTCTGGATGGTGTCCATGCTCGAAAGCGGTGAGAGCGCGCGCTTTATCGCGAGACGCCTGGTCATCCTGGCGAGTGAGGACGTTGGCCTTGCCGCGCCACTGGGTCTCGTGATCGCCGAGGCCGCAGCGCGGGCCGTGGAGTTCGTCGGACTGCCCGAAGCTCGTCTGACCCTCGCGCACGCGACACTGGCCTTGTCGTTGATGCCCAAGAGCAACTCGGTCACCCGCGCGCTCGGGGCGGCGACGTCCGCGGTCCAAGCCGGGGGCTTCGTCGAAGTGCCCGCGCACCTGCGCGACGCGAGCTACGCCAGCGCGAAGAAGATCGGACACGGCAGCGAGTATCAGTACTCGCACGACTATCCGGGCGGTTGGGTCGACCAGCAGTACCTGCCCGACCGCTGGAAGGACGCCACGTTCTACGACGCGTCACCCTACGGTCAAGAGGCGTCACTCGCTGAGATGTGGCGCTTGCGAACTGGCCGCTCCCACCAGGATGAACCCGAGGCGCCAGTAGAGTAACTCGGATGGAAGCGGCCCAACTACGTTCACTGTTCTTGGACTACTTCGCCTCAAAGGGCCACATTGTGGTGCCCTCGGCGAGCCTGATTCCTCACGATCCCACCCTGTTGTTCACCGTCGCGGGCATGGTGCCCTTCAAGCCCTACTTCACCGGGGAAGAGGTCGCCCCCTACGACCGTGCGGTCTCGGTCCAGAAGTGCTTTCGCGCTCCTGACATCGACGTCATCGGCAGTGACCAGCGTCACCTGACGTTTTTCGAGATGATGGGCAATTTTTCCTTCGGCGACTACTTCAAGGAAGGGGCCATTGACTACGCCTGGCAGCTGGTCACCGAGGGTTTCGGCCTCGATCCGAGTCGCTTGTGGGTGACCGTTCATAACGACGACAACGAAGCAGCGAACATCTGGCTCGACGCCGTCGGGTTACCTCCCGAGCGTCTGCAGCGACTCGGCGAGGAGAACATCTGGGCGATGGGCGAAGTCGGGCCGTGTGGCTACGACTCGGAAATCTTCTACGACAAGGGCGACGAGTTCGGAGAAAGTGGCGGCCCGGCCCTCGGGGGCGAAGACCGCTACGTCGAGATCTGGAACCTCGTCTTCATGCAGTTCGAGCGGCTCTTTGACGGATCGATGATCGATCTGCCCAAGAAGAACATTGACACCGGAGCGGGCTTCGAGCGAGTGCTCTCGATTCTGAACGGCGTGGAGTCGGTCTTTGCTACCGACCTCTTCGCGCCGCTGTTGGAAGCATCGGCTCGAGCACTCAAGACCTCCTACGGCCACGACGAGGCAAGCGACATCCTGGTTCGCCGCGTGGCCGAACACGGTCGAGCCATGACGATGCTGGTGGGCGACGGAGTCCTACCGTCGAATGAAGGCCGAGGGTACGTACTGCGGCGCATCATCCGTCGCGCCATCCTGGCTTCACGGCGTTCGGGCTCCGATTCATCGCTCATGGCGCCCCTCGTGGACGCCACGATCGACAAGATGGGTACGGCGTACCCCACCTTGATCGATGAGCGCGATCTGATCGTCGAGATCCTGGAGCGAGAGGAGTCGGGCTTCGCGCGCACGTTACGCACCGGACTGGCGCTCCTGGACGACGCTCGCCGCGAAGTCGAGGCGAGCGGGTCCAGCGTCTTTCCTGGTGACGTTGCATTTAAGTTGCACGATACGCACGGTTTCCCAATCGAGCTCACCAGTGAGATCGTGGCCGAGAGTGGTCTCGGAGTGGAGCGCGACGCCTTCGATCAGGCGATGTCCGCCCAGCGAGAGCGCGCTCGGGCGGCCGCCAAGACGTTGCGCAGGGCGGACGATGCTCAGTACCGCGAACTCATCGACACGGCGGGCGCGACGGAGTTCGTGGGTCGCGACGTGTCGCGCTACTCACTGGAGACGACCGTGGTGGGAGTGCTCGAGGGCGAGGACGGCGAGAGCGAACTCTTCTTGGACGCGACTCCTTTCTACGCGGAGTCCGGTGGTCAGGTGGGCGACGTCGGTACCGTCGTCACCGAGACCGGACGTTTCGACGTCATCGACACCCAGAACGTGGCGGGTGGACTCTTCGCGCACCGTGGTCGCCTAGAAGGAGAGATCCTCACGGGCCAAAGCGCAGTGGCGACGATTGACGCCGAGCGTCGCGAGGCGACCCGACGCAACCACACCGCTACCCACCTTTTGCACGCGGGGCTGCGCAGTGTGCTCGGAGATCACGTCCGCCAACAGGGTTCCTACGTGGGTCCGGATCGACTGCGCTTCGACTTTTCCCATGACGGTGGTCTCTCGCGCGAAGAGACGAGCGAGATCCTCACGCTCGCGAACACGGACGTGGTCTTGAATGAGCACGTCGACACGATCCAGACGTCTAAGGCCGAGGCCGAGACGATGGGCGCCGTCGCGTTCTTCGGCGACAAGTACGGCGACCGCGTGAGGGTCGTGCGCGCCGGGCGGCACAGCTTAGAGTTCTGCGGGGGAACCCACGTCGATCGACTCGGCGACATCGGACAGATTCAGATCGTGAGTGAGTCCTCCATTGGTGCGAATACCCGTCGCATCGAAGGGGTCAGCGGACTGGGCGCCTATCGCCGCAGTTTCGAGATGGAACAAACTCTCGATGCGGTGGCCGCGCTGCTCAAGACTTCGAATGAGGATGTGGTGCCCGCGCTCGAACGACTCTTCGAGCGACAGCGCGACATGGAAAAGAGCGTGGCCTCACTGCGACAAGCTCAGCTCAGTCAGTTCGCTCGAGAACTTCACGATGCCTCCAGCGGCGATCTCGTCGTTGCGCGAGTCGATGGGTATCCCGGTGAGCAACTGCGCACCCTCGCCCAGGACCTCCAGAACCGCGGTCGACGCGTCGTGGTCTTGGTGGGAGCCGACGGTGACAAGGTGGCTATTGCCGTCGCAAGCGACGGAACCCTGGACGCCGCCGACACGGTGAAGACCTTGGCCCAAAAGGTCGGTGGCGGCGGGGGAGGCTCGTCGCGCCTCGCCCTGGCGGGTGGGCGCGACGCGGGCGGGATCGACGAAGTTATCCTGCTGGCCAAATCGCTCTAGCGTTGGATGGTGCGACTACTTGGCGTTGACCCCGGTACCAAGCGTTGCGGGGTTGCGGTCACCAATCGAGACGCATCGATGGCCTTTCCGCGTCCGGCTCTGGCGACCGACGACCACTTGGTAGACGCCCTGCGCCTCCTCACCGACGACGAAGGCGTGGAACTCGTGGTCGTGGGACGTCCGGTCGCCCTGTCGGGTAACGAGACCGCGAGTACGAAAGAGGCGGACGGTCTCTTCGCGCGCCTCCGTGATGAGCTCGCCCCTCTGCCGGTGGTGCAGTGGGACGAGCGCCTCACGACTCACGAGGCTCAGCGCTCGCTCTCGGCGGCGGGGATGAAAGCCAAGAATCATCGTGCTCACGTCGACAGCGCCGCGGCGGTCATCATGCTGCAGAACTACGCGGAGAGTCATCGTGAAAGTTAAACCCCGCTTTTGGGTGATGAGCGCCGCCGGGGTCCTCTTCGTCATCCTGATCTTTCTGGTGTGGTTCATCTTGCAGCTCGACCCGATCTTCTCGAGTCAGGGCAAGAGCGAACTGATCACCGTTCAGTCAGGGGAGTCTCTCTCGCAGGTGGGCTCCGACCTCGCGTCCCATCACGTCATCGCGTCCTCGTTCGCATTCCGAATCGACAATTTTCTCCAAGGCTCCTTCGTCATCCAGCCCGGCGCCTACGAGATCCGTCAGGGGTCCTCGTTTTCGCATATCCGTTCGATTTTGCACGGACCGGCGATTCCCGAGGTCACCGCGTCGCCGGGACTCACCCTCAACGAGGTGGCGCGATCGATGGTGGGGGCGAAGGGGGCCACCTACGCCAACTCGTTCGTCAAGGACGCCACCAATGACATCACCAAGAGCCCCTACGGCCAGGGCGCGTCACTCGAGGGGCTCATCGGTGACACGACCTATCTCATCCTGCCGGGAATGACGCCCGCGCAGCTGGCCCGCGACATGGTGAAAAGCTTCGATCGAGAGGCGAGTTCGGTGGGTTTGACGCCGACAACGTCCGTGAACGGGCTCGACGCCTACCAACTCATCACGGCGGCCTCGATCGTGGTGAAGGAGGGCTACTACGCCTTCAACATGCCCAAAGTCGCGAGGGTGATCTTCAATCGCCTGGCCCGGGGTGGTCCACTGCAGATGGACTCCACGATCCTGTACCCCTTGGGACAAGATGGGGGGACCGTGACACCCGCCATGCTCAGGATCAACTCTCCCTACAACACATATTTATATCCGGGCCTCACGCCGACTCCGATCTGCACGGTGTCGAAGGTGGCCCTGCGGGCCGTCCTGCACGCCCCCGCCGGTACGTGGCTGTACTTCGAAACGGTCACCAAGGGTGGCCTCCTCAAGTTCTCAACGACCTACGCCGAGCAACTCCAGGCCGAGAAGCTCGCGGCATCGCGGGGTCTCGGGTGAACTGGCGCGTGGGCATCGCGGGCTCACCCGTGTCGCACTCGCTCTCGCCGCAACTCCATGAGATCGGCCTGCGAGCGGCGGGCCTGACGGGAACGTCGACTCGTGTGGAGATTGACCTCGAGCACGCGGGTGAGCTGCGTCATCTGCTCGGCACGGCGTTCGACGCTCTCTCGATCACGAGCCCCCTCAAGGCCGCGGCGTTCGAGATGTGCGACGTGCGAAGTGAGTCCGCTCTTCGTACGCACTCGGTGAACTCGTTGTTGGTGCGCGACGGCATGCTCCAGGGCGAGAGCACCGACGGCGACGGCTTCATCGAGGCCCTGCGCGCGGCGTACGGGGAGGTCGTGGACAACGCGCACGCGGTGGTACTCGGCGCGGGTGGAGCAGCGAGCGCGATCGTCGATGCGCTGGTCGCCCACGGCGTGCAATCGATCGTGGTGCACGGGCGTACGCCGAGCAAGGTCGACGCACTGGTGCAGCGATACGCGAACGTTCACTCGTCGTCTCTCGTCTATCGGCCCGTTGATCTGATCGTGAACACGATTCCCGAGCACGGTCGCGACAAGGAGGTGGCCGTGCTGCAGGGCGTGCACCTCGACACGGTCGCCGTCGACATTATCTACGACCCGCGCGAAACCGAGTGGCGCCGACGCTACGCCGAAGCTGGCTGTCGCACGCTCAACGGATTGCCAATGCTGGCCTATCAGGCGGCTATCCAGATGCGGTGGTGGTGGGGCGTAGCCTTGGACGGGGCGCAAATTGTGAAGGAACTGCAGTGACGGACACGTTGAGCGCCATTACGTCGCACATCCGTGGACGAGACCACATGGACTACAGCCTGTTTTGGGCGCTGATGGCCCTGGGCGCGACGGGCGTGGTGATGATCTACTCGACCACCCGCCAGGCTCTCATCTCGGTCGGCGAGAGCTCGCACTACTACGTCGAGCGCCAGGCGGTCTTCGTGGTGATCGGGATGCTCGCCATGTACGTCGTCTCGCGCTTCGACTACCGGCGATTCGATATTCTCGCGACGCCGCTCTATCTGGTGTCGGTCGTCGCACTCTTGGGCGTGTTTGTCGTCGGACGTACGGCGTTGGGCGCCGAACGCTGGTACAGCTTTGCGGGCATACAAGTGCAGCCCAGTGAGTTCTCGGTCCTCTTTTTGATTCTGGCGATCGCCACCTTCTGCGGTCGGCGCAAAGAGGGCCTCAACATGAAAGATGTCTTTCGCATCCTCTGCATGGCCATCATTCCCCTGGCGCTGATCATCAAGGAGCCGGACCTGGGCACGGCGATCATCATGGTGCTGATCGTGGGGGCGATGATGGTGATCGCGGGGGTCCCGCCGCGCTTTCTCTCCTTGTTGGCCGTGGTCGGCTCGGTCGGCGTCGTGGCCGCGGTGTTCTTGGACCTGCTCCAGAAGTACCAGATCGACCGGCTGTTCGCCTTTGTCAATCAAAACTCGACCAATCCCCAGGTGGTGCAGCTGAACTACGAGATTCAGCACGCGAAGAACGCCATTGGGGCGGGAGGAATCCACGGCGCGGGTCTCTTTCACGGCGCCTTCACCGTGCTCGGCTACATCCCCGAGCAGTGGACGGACTTCATCTTTACGGCCATCGGTGAGCAACTCGGCTTCATTGGCTCGGCCCTCATCATCGTCCTGCTCGCCTTCATCTCGTACCGGA
The DNA here is from genome assembly GCA_035485615.1 of Acidimicrobiales bacterium. GTDB lineage: Bacteria > Actinomycetota > Acidimicrobiia > Acidimicrobiales > RAAP-2 > RAAP-2. The sequence continues at coordinate 2,527 of DATHNV010000010.1, read as the reverse complement.
TGTTCGTGATCGGCAAGAACGCGCGCGACACCATGGGACGGCTCATCTGCATCGGCGTGTTCATTCTCTTCGCCTTCAGCACCTTTGAGAACATCGGCATGTGCATGGGGATCATGCCGATTACCGGTGTGCCCTTGCCGCTCCTTAGTTACGGCGGATCGGCCGCGGTCTGCTTCTACGTGGCGGGTGGGATGGTGCTGTCCGTCTCGCGACGCGGCCCGGCCCGGGTGACGCCGTGAGCGACGAGACCATGGATGAGTCGCCCGACGACGACGTCGTGTCGAAAGAACGCGACGCCGCCTTGGAGGAACTGGCGAGCGAGAGCGATGAACTGAGTTACGGCGTCGAGTCGCCGGCGGCGGGCGAGGTGTACACGAACTTTCGCGTCATGCATGTGGAGTCGATTCTCTACGACCTGGGTGATGCATCGCCGTTCGTGCACCTCATGGAGGCCGAGTCACCGTACCGCTACTTGGCGATTCCCCTCGCATTGGCCGACGCCGTCGCGCTGCATCACGCCCACAACTCCGTCGAGGGTCGCCGTCCGAGCACCAGTGAACTCACGATGACGATCCTCACGCGTCTGCAGGCCGAGATCATTGCGGCGCGCATCGTTCGCTACGAAGACGGCGTCTACTACGCCGAACTGGACCTGATGACGCCGAAGGGACACGAGATCTTCGACTGTCGTACGAGCGACGCGCTCACGCTGGCGCTACGCCAACGTGTCCCGGCGCCGATTCTGTGCGCGGAGGAAGTGCTCTCGCTTTACCTCGGGTGAGAGAGATGGACGGCGACGAGTTCGCCGCCACGGTTTGACGTGACGCCGCCTTCATCCGAGATGCGTAGGAGAACGGCCACGATGAGGTAGTTGGCGATCAGCGAGTTGCCGCCGTACGCCATGAAGGGAAGCGCGATGCCCGTAAAAGGCACCAGTCGCAGCACGCCGGCCATGATGAAGAAGGCCTGAAAGCCGAGCAGTGCGGTGAGGCCAGTCGCGGTCAGGCGCACGAAGTCCGACGTGGCCCGCTGAGCGATGCGGAAGCCTTCGCCGACGAAGGCGCCAAACAGGCACAGCACGAGCACGACGCCGATGAAGCCGAGTTCCTCGGCGATAGCGGCGAACATCATGTCCGAGGTAATCAAGGGAATGTTGCCCGAGTGGCCGAGGCCGAGCCCGGTCCCGGTCATGCCGCCTGCGGCGATCGAAAACCAGCCGTAGGCCAGCTGCGACGAGAGATGAAGATTGGTCGCGGACCATGGATCGAGCCACTCCGAGACGCGAATCTGCACCTGGGAGAAGAGCTTGTCGGCGATGTAGGCGCCGCCGACCACCAGTCCGATTCCCAGAGCGACGTAGGACTTGAGTCCCGTCGCCACCCACAGCATCGAGATGAACAGGGCGAAGATCAGGATCATGAATCCGAGGTCGTTCTCTGCACCCAGGGTCACAATTGACACGCCCCACGCCGCGAAGATCGGTACCAGCACCTTGGGCGGCACCACGTTGCGTCGTCCGATCCGCTGGGTTGGGGTGGAGAGCAAGTCACGGTTCGCGGCGAAGTACGAGGCGAAGAAGAAGACGAGCAGAATCTTGGCGAACTCGACGGGCTCGAGTGAGAACGGCCCGAAGTCGATCCAGAGGCGAGCGCCATTGATCGTGGTGCCGATGTGTGGCACCAGGGGCGCCACGAGGAGGGCGAGGGCGGCGACCAAGGTCAGATACCGGTAGCGATCCAGGTCACGAACGTGGCGCACGAACTTGAGGGTGAGGGTGAGGCCGATCGCGCTAATGAGGAACCACATCGCTTGGTCGCGCGCGAACGGAGGGTTCCACCGAGCAATCTCGACGTAGCCGATGCCGTTGAGGAGAATCGCGATTGGCAGGAGCAGTTGGGACGCCCGCGGCGCGTAGCGCTGAATCGCAAAGTGCATGAGCAGCGAGATCAACACGAAGCCAGCGAGGAAGTAGTCGAAGCTGGCGGGCATCTTTCCCTGTGAGCCGAGCGAGGCCAGCACGTAGAACGCCGTGGTGATGATCCACGCGAGGATGAGAAGTCCCAATTCCGTCGACCGATAGCCAGGTGAACTGTTCGCGTCGGGCGCGTGACGTGATGCGTCGAGGGACGTGTTTCTCGCCACGAAGCAACAGTACCTCTACGATGGTCCGTACGAACTGACTCCAGAGGAATAGTTACGTGACCGATCTAACTTCATTCGGACCTGAGAGGTTCTCCAGTCGGGAGCTCTCACGTCTTGAGTTTGGCGCGCGACTGCTCGACCTCGGCGCGGATGAGCATCTGCCGATTCTGGATCGTTGCAAGTTCATGGCGATCTTTGCGGACATGATCGACGAGTTCTTTCAAGTGCGCGTGGTGAGTCTGCAGGACAAGGTCGCCGCGGGCGTCCAGACCCCCTCGGTGGATGGTATTCGACCCCGTCAACAGCTCGAGGCGATTCGCGAGCGCGTGCTCGAACTCATGGAGCGCCAAGACCGGTTGATGTTGGACTCCATCTTGCCGACGCT
>DATHNV010000009.1:0-7730 GCA_035485615.1 Acidimicrobiales bacterium | reverse complement strand
GCTCAAGGAGAACTGGTCGCACTACGAACCACTCGGCCCCGCCCTCGGACACGTCACCGTGCCCCAGGGTCAGTACTTCATGATGGGCGACAACCACGCGAACTCCTGTGACAGCCGCTACTGGGGAACGGTGCCCCGATCGGACATCATTGGCAAGGTCTTTCTCAAGTTCTGGCCTCTGTCACAGTGGCACTGGTTCTAACACCCGCTCGCTCGACTCGTCGCGGCGATCGGCGCCGGTGGGCCCCACGCCTCGGCGTACTCGGCGCCCTTGTCCTCTCCGGCGTCGTCCTCGCGTCGTGCGGTTCTTCGGCGCCCAAGACCTCCACCAGCCCCGGGCTGACGGCGCCAGTGATCGCCGAGCACTTCACGCGCCTGCCGTGTAACCACGCCAACACCATCGGGCTCGAAGGATGCGCCGAGACCCAACTGCTCGAGGCCGATCATCGCATCGACCGCGAAGTAAAACTCCTCTTCTCGCTCGTACCCACCGGTCAAAGGAAGAAGCTCGTCACAACCGAAACCGAGTTCATCACGTATCGGCGCGACGCGTGCGAGACCTACAGCAGCGTCTATGAGGGAGGCTCCTTCGCGCCGGTGGAGTACGCGCTGTGCGAAGTGCGCGTGGACGACGTGCAGAGCAACGTCCTTCACGGTTACTTCCAGCTCGCCGAGTCCGGTGCGAGCCACTCGTTGCAGTGGCCCTAAGAGCCAGTTACGAGCACTCGAAGCCGCTCAGCAGTTCGCGCAGCTGACGACCCATCTCACGCGGATTGCCCGCGACATCGGCCATGACGTCGCCTTCGGCGTCCACGTCGTCACCGGGTTGATACCGCGAGACCCGCAGACCCCGACTCGTCCTCGCCGCCACGACGACCCACGGCATGCCGATCTCGCCTGCTTCGCTCGTCGCCATGATCCGGCCCTGTCGGTCCAGCCCCATGCTCCAGCCGGGGGTGCGCGCGGCGCTGATAACTCGCTCGAGGTCGGACTGCGATGACAGAGCGGGCACGTCTCGCACGCTAGAGGATGGCCGTCACGTGAAGCGGTCTCGCGTTGAACGTGTGTGCCATGATGCACTCATGAGTGAAGAAGACGACGAAAAAGCGGCCCTCTGGGAGTTCCTGCAGATCCAGCGATCGGCGGTGCGATCGATCGTCAGTGACCTGAGCGAAGAAGCGTGGCACACCTCGGTCGTTCCCTCAGGATGGACACCCGCGGGCTTCGTCGAGCACCTGGGGGGTGCCGAGTATCACTGGTTTCAGGACGTCATCGCCGGCGTGACGTACGAACCTTCCCCGGACGAGGACTTTGTGCCGTACGACCCGTACGCGGCTTTCACGTCCGATCTCTCATCCAGCGAAGTCCTGCGCGGATACCAAGAAGAGTGCGATCGCTCCGATGCCGTGATCGCCAGCGTCACGATGTCATCGAAGCCGCTCAAGCGCCACTTCGACTTCGACGTTCCCAACGTGCGCTGGGTCATGCTGCACATGATCGAAGAAACCGCCACGCACTCCGGTCACCTCGAGATCGCTCGCGAACTCCTCGACGGCCAAACCAGGCGCGGTAATCGCTAGAAGTCACCGCAGCGTTCGCTACTCCACGACGCTGCTTGTGGCACCGCCCATCGACCGGCCCCGGGGAATCAGTCGCAAGGCAGTCGGCGCCAGGGCCTGGTGCGTGAGGAAGATGAACGCCGTCGCTCCGACGATGTACAGCCAGTCAATGATCGACGACAGCACGTCGACACGAGTTCCACTGGCCCCGAACACGCCAGGCGCGACGAGTTGGAATATCAGGTACCCGAGGACGATGGCGGAGATGACGGCAATGAGCACCGTGATGAAGCTGACGGCGGCCACGTAACTTCTCATGACTCGCTTGGTCGGGCTGGAGGGATCAGTCTCTGAGTCGGCGAGCGCTAATCCGCGTTGCCGGTGGATCATGTGAACGGCGCCGCCGACCAGAACCATGAGGAAGCCCGCCACGACGATTCGCGCAATCGTGTTGGTACTGGGAGTCACGGTGTCCATGAGGCTCACCAGCGCCTCGACGATGATGATCGACCCCAAATAGGAGAGCCAGAGCGAGAAGAACGCGCCGCCGAATAAGTACGCCGCCATGGGGCGCTTACCCGAAGGGTCCGGGTCGGCCCGGTTGGCGATCACGATGATGACATAGGTCATCAGTGATCCGGCGGTTGACACGAACAGCAGGAGCGCGATTGCAAAGAACACGACGGCGGCGCTGCCGAAGACCGCGCCTGGAATTGAAGTCACGAGACCCCCTTTAGGGAAGGCACGAGTGGCCTTCTCCTATGACCCTAAGCCGCGTGACCTTCGATAACTGGCTTACGACGCCCGGCGCGTCTACAGCGTTTCGGCGAGCTTGACGAGCGACGCCAACTGCGATTTCGTGATCTTCGACGACTCCACGCTGACGCCGGCGAAGTGCGTGCTGCTGGTGGCGACACTGAGGCCCTGACCGGTGATGCCAACTTCGACCAACTTGAAGTAGAACGCCGGGCCGCCGAGGCCGGGGTAGGGCGAGAACGTGAACTTGGCGTCCTTAGTGGCCTTCGCGATGGACGCTTGCATCTCGGCCGAGGTCAGTGGCTTGTTGATGTTCTCAAATGAGAGGGAGACGGCTTTGACGATGGTCGCCATGGACGTCTCGGCCCCGTAGGTGCAGATGACGTCCGACCCCGTGACCTCGTAGTCCGCTTTGCTCGGCTTCACCGGAATTGTGTACTCGGTCGCGGCCGGCACTTTGTAGCCCACGATGGCCGACACACTCGCCGCGCTCACCTTGGCGCAGACCGAGGACGCGTGCGCCACTCGCGAGGCCGCTTGCGCGGTGATCGGCGAGGCGAGCAGCACACCGGCGCCGACGAGGGCCACGACGAGCGAGGAGGTAAGGAGAGATCGGTGGATGGTGCGTGCGAGGTGGGGTCGTGCAACGGTGCTCATGGCGAAGCCTTTCTCGACGGATGGCTCGCGCCACGTGTGCCGAACGCTACTGCGTGACCCCGGTCCGAGAGCTAAATCTCTCCGCAGTACAGTTGGTCTTCGGGGGGCTTGGCGAGTGGTTCGCAGATGAGAACCGAATCGCCTGGTCGAAAGGAGTAGGCGTGCAACCGACGGACACCTCGTCGCCGGACTACTTTCACAAGGTCGTGGACTGCCAGTGGGCGTGTCCCGCTCACACGAACGTCCCGGGCTACATCCGTCTGATCGCCCAGGGTCGCTTTGACGACGCCTACATGCTCAACCGTGAGTCGAACGTCTTTCCGGGGATCCTTGGACGCACGTGCGACCGACCGTGCGAGCCGGCGTGCCGGCGCGAGCGCGTCGATGGATCACCGGTGGCGATCTGCCGCTTGAAGCGCGTGGCGAGTGACCTTCGCGGCGACATCACCGATCGACTGCCCGAGATCCCGAGCGTGAAGAACGGCAAACGCATCGCGTGCATCGGGGCGGGTCCCGCGTCACTCACGGTCGCCAACGACCTCATGCCGCTGGGCTACGAGGTCGTCATCTTCGAGCAGTTCGACAAGCCCGGCGGACTGATGCGATCGAACATTACCTCGTTCCGTCTGCCCGAAGAAGTCCTCGACGAAGAGACCCGCATGATTCTCGACATGGGGGTGGACATTCGCTACAACTCCCCCATCACGAGCCTGCGCGCGCTGCTCGACGACGGATTCGACGCCGTATTTGTCGGCGTGGGCGCACCACGGGGCAAGGAGCTGGACCTGCCGGGTCGCCACGACGAGGACGAGCCACACATATTCATCGGCATCGACTGGCTGGAGTCCGTCGCCTTTGGCCACGTGAGCGAGATCGGCGAGCGCGTTCTGATCATCGGCGTCGGCAACACCGCCATGGACTGTTGTCGCACCTCGAGACGCCTCGGGGGTCGCGATATCAAGGTGATGGCTCGTCGGCCGCGCCAGTTCTTCAAGGCCTCGCCGTGGGAACTTGATGACGCCGAGGAAGAGGGCGTCGAGATCTTGGTGAACTACGCGCCCACGCGTTTCGTGCTCGAGGGCGGCCGACTCGTCGGGATGGAGTTCGATGTTCTCGAGTGGGACGAGGGTGCGCGGCACTCCACGACGCTCGACACGGTGGTCATCCCCTGCGATGACGTGATCCTCGCCATCGGTCAGGAGAACTCCTTCCCGTGGGTGGAACGAGACCTCGGCATGACGTTCGGCGAGTGGGATATGCCCGTCGTCGACGAGGTGACCATGCAGTCCAGTGTTCCCGGCGTCTTCTTCGGCGGCGACTCCGCGTTTGGGCCCAAGAACATCATCTGGGCGGTCGCCCACGGTCATCAAGCGGCGATCTCCATCGACAACCACTGCCGCGACATCGACCTCAATGAGCGCCCGGCCGACGGCATGACGTTGGTGAGCCAGAAGATGGGCATGAGCGAGTGGAGTTACCACAACGACTACAACCAGTCCTCGCGCCAGAAGATGACTCACGTCGAGCTCACGAAGCGATTCGAGTCGCTCACCCTCGAGGTCGAACTGGGATTTAGCGCGGAACAGACCGCGCGCGAGGTCCAGCGCTGCCTGAACTGTGACGTCGAGACGGCCTTCAGTGCGCCACTGTGCATCGAGTGCGACGCGTGTTTGGACATCTGTCCCGTGCAATGCCTCACCATCACTTCGAACGGTGACGAGGCCGACCTGCGCAGTCGTCTTCTCGCTCCGGCCACCAATCTGGACCAGGACCTCTACGTCTCGGAGCCCTTGCCGCAGACCGGCCGGGTCATGGTGAAGGACGAAAACGTGTGTGTGCACTGCGGACTGTGTGCCGAACGATGCCCCACCGCCGCATGGGACATGGCACTGTTCGATCTCGCCATTCCCTACGCCGGATCTTCGAACTTCATCCCCGTGGCGGTCGGATTTGGCGGGGCGGGTCGCTGATGACCATCACCCACCGCGGCTCCGAACGCGTCAACGACTTCGCCGTGAAGCTCGCCAACGTCAACGGCACGGGTTCAGCCAGCGCCAACAGCCTGCTCGTCCAGGCGATCTTTCGCATGGGCATTCCCGTCTCGGGTAAGAACCTGTTTCCCTCCAACATCCAGGGCCTTCCGACCTGGTACGAGATTCGCGTCAACGGCAACGGTCACACCGCACGCGCGATCGACTACGACCTGATGATCGCCATGAACTCTCAGACCTACGCCGAGGACATCGCCGACGTGCACGCCGGCGGGTACGTGCTCTATGACTCCTCCTGGCCCCTCGCGAATGATCTCAAGCGCGACGACGTCACCTTTCTCGGCGTTCCCCTGGCCACCATGTGCCTCGAGAACTTCCAGAAGCCGCGCGAGCGAATCCTGATGAAGAACATCGTCTACGCCGGTGCGGTCGCGGCCCTGGTGGGTGTGGACGTGACTGTCGCAGCGGACCTGCTCACCGAGACGTTCGCCAAGAACGAGGCGCTGCGCGAGTCCAACCAGCGAGCCCTCCGGTTGGGATACGACTTTGCGACGGAGAACTTCGAGTGTCCACTCGAGTTTCACCTCGAGCCCATGGATGCCAACGCCGACTCGATCCTGATCGACGGCAACACCGCGACCGCGCTCGGATGCCTCTACGCCGGCGCGACGGTGGCGGGCTGGTATCCGATCACACCCGCCACGGCGGTCATGGACAACTTCACCCGACTGTGCGCGGCGTATCGGCGCGAGAAAATACCGAGCGATAATCCCGACGAGCCACCGACCTACAAGAACAACTACCTCATCATTCAGGCCGAGGACGAGATCGCCTCGATCGGCATGGTGCTCGGCGCGGGCTGGAGCGGCGCGCGCGCCTTCACCTCCACCTCAGGACCGGGCATCTCGCTGATGAGTGAGTTACTCGGTCTCGGGTATTACACGGAGATTCCGGCGGTCATCATCGACGTGCAACGCGTGGGGCCGTCAACGGGCATGCCCACGCGCACCCAGCAGGGCGACATCTTGATGTGTGCGTACGCCTCGCACGGCGACACCAAGCACATCCTGCTTTTCCCGGCCAACCCGCACGAGTGCTTCGAGTTCGCCGCCCAGAGCTTCGATCTGGCCGAACGCTTCCAGACGCCGGTGTTCATGCTGAGCGACCTCGACATCGGCATGAACGACTGGGTCGTGCCCCGACTCACCTGGGACGACAGTTACGTGCCCGACCGGGGCCGCGTCCTCAACGACACCGACCTGGCCGAGATCGCCGAGTTCTTTCGCTACACCAACGAAGACGAGGAGTTCGTCACGCCGCGCACCCTGCCGGGCTCCGCCTCCAAGGGCGCCTACTTCATCCGCGGTTCAGGTCACGACAAGTACGGCCGCTACACCGAGGTGCCCGATCAGTACCAAGAGGTGATCGACCGGCTCAAGCTCAAGCACGCCTCGGCCGCGCCGCACGTACCGGCCCCCCTTATCGAACGCCACGAGGGAGCAAAGGTGGGCATCATCACCGTGGGCAGTTGCGACCTGGCGGTACGTGAGGCGATCGGCGACCTCGCCGGACACGGCCTCGCGACCGATTTCCTTCGGGTGCGAGGCTTTCCCTTCGTCCCCGAGGTCCGCGAGTTCGTCGAGGCGCACGAGCGCTGCTTTGTCGTCGAACAGAACCGCGACGGCCAGTTGCGCAGCCTGATCGCCATCGAAACGGGCGTCGCCCCGGAGCGAATGACCTCCGTACTCGCCTATGGGGGATTCCCCCTCAGCGCGAGCCAAGTTGTCAACAGCGTCCTCACTCAGATGGAGATTGCCTAATGCCCTCGATCGTCAAACCCCTGATTCCACTCAACCCGCTGCCCAAGAACGACCTCGGTCTCACCGTGCGCGACTACGAAGGCGCGATGTCGACGTTGTGCGCAGGGTGCGGCCATGACTCAGTGACCGCGGCCATCTCCCACGCCTTCTTCGAGCTGTCGACGCCGCCCAATCGCATCGCGAAACTGAGCGGCATCGGGTGCTCGTCGAAGACACCGACGTATTTCGTCAAGGGTGCGCACGGGTTCAACAGCGCCCACGGTCGTATGGCCACGATCGCCACCGGCGCCAACGCCGCCAACCGCGAACTGACCTACATCGGCATCTCGGGTGACGGGGACTCACTCTCCATCGGTCTCGGTCACCTCATGCACGCGATTCGTCGCAACATCAACATGGTCTACGTCATCGAGAACAACGGTGTCTACGGACTCACCAAGGGCCAACTCTCGGCCTCGGCCGACATCGGCTCGGCGCCGAAGAAGGGTGACGCCAACCTCCTCGCGCCGATCGATCCGATCATGCTCGGTCTCACTTTGGGCGCGACGTTCCTCGCGCGCAGTTTCTCGGGCGACAAGGAGCAGTTGATCCCCATCCTCAAGGCCGCGGCCACGCATCGCGGCTTTGCACTGATCGACGTCATCTCGCCGTGCGTCACGTTCAATGACCACGAAGGATCGACCAAGAGCTACAAGTTCGTTCGCCAGCACGAAGTCAAGGAAGTCGAGACCGACTTCGTGCCCCTCGCCGTACCGATTCGCGAGAAGATTCCAAGTGACGAGGCCAAAGCCGTCACCATGCACGACGGGAGCGTTCTTCGCTTTCGCTCCGTGCCCGACGGGTACGACCCCAGCGATCGAATGAGCGTCGAAGAGTACATTCGTGATCGCCAAAGTCGTGGCGAAATCGCGACGGGCATTCTCTACGTCAACGAGTCAGGCGCCGAG
>DATHNV010000008.1:0-23370 GCA_035485615.1 Acidimicrobiales bacterium | reverse complement strand
GCACACCAGCAACTGGTGGCCGGCCAGCAGCGCGTGGTGGCGACGGACCTGCTGCGATTCTTCGTGCCGCAGATCTTCTTCTACGGCGCCATCGGGATCGCCACGGCCCTGCTCAACATCCGACGTCGGTTCGGCATCGCGACCTGGGTGCCCGTGGCGAACAACGCGGTGTGCATCGCGGTGCTCGTGTGGTTTCACCTGGTGGACCCAACACCGGTGCTCTCGCATCTCGCGGGATCGAGTGATCTTCTCTGGCTGGGTCTGGGCACGACAGCTGGGGTCGCCGTCCAGTTCCTCTGTCTGGTGCCCTCGATGGCGCGAGCCAACCTCTGGCGACTCAGCTTCCGACTGAACCTGAAGGATCCCGCCGTCAAGGCAATCGGACGACTCGGAAGCTGGACGCTGCTCGTCGTGCTCACCAACCAGCTCTCCCTGTACGTCGTTCTCGCTTTCGCCTTCGGTATCGGTGGGGGCGGCCCGGTGAGCGACTACACCTACGGCTGGGCGTTCATGCAGATGCCCTACGCCGTCGTCGTGGTGTCGGTCTTGGGCGCTCTCACGCCCCAACTGGCGGGATACGCCACCGAGCGCGACTTCGCGGGACTCACCGAACGGCTGCGCTTCGCGCTGCGACAGTCCCTGGTCATCATCGTGCCCTGCACGCTCGTCATCATCGTGCTCGCCCAGCCGCTCGTCGCCATCTTGCTCAAGCACGTCAACGCGAGCCATTCGTGGTCGGTGGGCACGGTGCTCGCCGTCCTCACGGCCGGACTCCCGGGATTCACGATCTTTCAGTTGTGTGTGCGCGGGCTGCAGTCCATGCAACGAGCGCGCGACGTCTTTCTTCTCTACGTCCTCAACAACGGTCTCACCATTGTCTTGTGCATCGTGCTCGGACGTCACTCCGAAGTTGGCCTCATGGCGGCGATCTCGATCGGCTACGCCGCTGCGGCGGTTGCGGCACTGGCGGTCCTCGCCTACTACCAAGTCAATATCACCACCGGCGTGTGGAGCGTTCACGTGCGGCGCAGCTTGATCGCGTCGCTGGCAGCGACCGTGGTCATCGCGGTCGTCTACGACGCGCCCACCTGGACCAGGGGCCTCCTGCTCGTAGCGCGCTTCTCACTGGCCGTGATCGCCGGAGGACTCGCGTACCTCGCGACGGTGGTTGTCTTGCGGCGTCGGGTTCGACAGGCTCACGTAAAAGGTGCAAGGCTTGAACGGTTCTAAAGGGGGAACACGTGGCCCGCATCCGAGTCGTCACCGATAGCGCAAGCGATCTGCCCGCCGACGTCGTGGCACGCCTCGACATCGACGTGGTGCCACTCACGATTCGCTTCGATCAGGACGAGTTCAGCGACCTCTCCCCCGCGGAGTTCTGGGCCAAGTGCAAGGTCGCCAAGTCGTTGCCCGAGACCTCGGCCCCCTCGCCCGGCGCCTTTCAGGCCGCCTACGAACGCGCCCGCGACGCGGGTTTCGACGGGGTCATCGTGCTCACGCTCTCCTCACTTCTCTCGGCGACCCACCAGAGCGCCACGCTGGGCGCTGAGTCGCTCGGTTCGGAGTTTCCGGTTCGCGTCGTCGACACATTCAACGTCTCGATGGGCCAGGGTCTGATCGCGATCGACGTGGCCGAGGCGGCGGCCGAGGGCGCGGACCTCGACGCACTCGTCACCCGAAGCAACGAGGCCATGGCCAAGATCGGCGTCGTCGCCACCCTCGACACGCTTGAACACCTCATCAAGGGCGGGCGCATCGGCGGTGCCAAGGCGTTCTTGGGCCAGGTACTCGCAATCAAACCGATGATCGACGTGAAGGCCGGCGTGGTTGCCGAAGCGGGGCGCCAGCGCACCCGCGCCAAAGCTCTGGCCGCGGTGGCCCAGGTCGCTCGGAACCACGCGCCCCTGCGCCGCCTCGCCCTCATTCAAGGTGCGTCCAGCGACGCCGACGTCGCCACCCTCGTCTCGCTCGTGAGCGACATCCCTACGCAGTTTCCACTCATCGTGGCCGACATCGGTCCAGTCGTGGGAACCCACGCGGGCCCGGGCATCATCGGACTCACGTGGATCGAAGAGTAATCAGAGTCCTCCGGTAGTCTGAGCAACGTGGCAGAGAGCACCGCACCTGATCCCGACCTCGTTGACCGACTCCTCTCGGGCGTCGATCACGTGCTCGACCTCGTGCACGACAAGGTGCTGCGCCCCGTCATCCTCGCTGGTCGAGCCATCGCCTTTGGGCTGATCATCGCCCTCGCCGCACTGGTGTTCGTGGTCGTGCTCCTCATCGGTCTCGTGCGCCTGCTCAACGTCTACGCATTCTCCGGCCACGAGTGGATCACTTACGTGGCCATCGGTGGGCTGTCGATCATCGCGGGTTGGGTCATCTGGCGTAAGCGCAGGCCGCTCACACTGAGGAAGTAATGGCCGAACATACCCGGGTGTTGATCGTCGGCTCCGGTCCGGCTGGCCTCACGGCGGCGATCTATGCCGCCCGCGCGATGCTGGCCCCCATCGTGATTGAAGGCGAGCCCTCCTCGACCACCGATCAGCCCGGTGGACAGCTCATGCTCACGACTGACATCGAGAACTTCCCGGGCTTCCCCGAAGCGCTCAGTGGTCCGGAGTTGATGATGCGCATGCGAGAACAGGCCGAGCGTTTCGGCGCAGACTTACGCGTGGAAAAGGTCCACAAACTCGACACCACGCAGCGACCGTTTCGCGCGTGGCTCGGAGGTGACGTCGAACCCAGCATCACCGCCGACGCCGTGATTCTGGCGACCGGGGCGCGTTCTCTGATGCTCAACGTACCCGGCGAAGAACGACTAATGAGTCACGGTCTGTCCACCTGCGCGACGTGTGACGGCTTCTTCTTTCGCGACCAGGACATCGTCGTGGTGGGTGGCGGGGACTCGGCCTTAGAAGAAGCTCTGTTTCTCACACGTTTTGCGAAGACGGTCACCGTGCTGCACCGCCGCGACTCCCTACGGGCCTCGAAGATCATGCAGGAGCGGGCCTTTGCGCACGAGAAAATCCGTTTCGAGTGGAACACCCAGGTGACCGAGATCATCGGCGAGGACAAGGTCATGGGCGTCAAGGTTCGTGACACGATCACCGATGACGAACGCGTCCTGCTCGTGACGGGCGTCTTCGTAGCGATCGGCCACATTCCCAATACCACGCTCATCACCGGCCAGGTCGACCTCGAGGAGAACGGCTACGTGCGAACGTCCCGGGGTTCCTTTACCAACATCGACGGCCTCTTTGCCGCGGGCGACGTCCAAGACGACATCTATCGTCAAGCCGTAACCTCCGCCGGTTCCGGGTGCATTGCCGCCATCGACGCCGAGCGCTGGCTGGAAGCGCAAGGAATCTAGGCCCGGTCGCTACAGTGGTTGTCCAACACGAGAACACCCCACTCGAAAGGTTTGGCATGAGCGAGAACATCACAACCCTGACCGACGCGACCTTTGACGAAGTCATTGGTGCCGCGGACAAGCCGATTCTCGTCGACTTCTGGGCCGACTGGTGCGGCCCGTGCAAGATGATCGCCCCGATCCTCGAAGAGTTCGCTACCGAGCAGTCCGACAAGTTCGCCATCGCCAAGTTGGACGTCGACGCCAATGTCGCCACCGCCACGAAGTTCTCCGTGATGAGTATCCCCACGCTCTTGCTATTCAAGAACGGTGAGGTTGCCGCACGCCTGGTGGGGGCCAAGCCCAAGGGCGCGCTACTCCAGGAAATCACCTCGAACCTGTAGGTTCATCTGAGTTTCCAGTCCCTTCGCAGCGGCGACGCCGGTCCACGGGTTCGCGAGCTCAAAGAGCGCCTGGGTGCGATCTCGCTGACACCAACCAACGACGGTGACGTCTTTGACGACGAGACGACCGCTCTGGTGGAGTCCTTCCAGCGCTCGCGCGGACTCCCCCTCACGGGCGTCGTCGACGAACTGACCTTCGAACGCCTGGGCGAAGCCAGTTGGCAGTTGGGCCAACGGCTCTTGTATCTGACGCGTCCGATGTTGCGCGGCGATGACGTGGCCGAGCTTCAAGTGCTCCTCGCCCAACTGGGGTTCAATCCCGGACGCATCGACGGCATCTTCGGTGCAAACACGCAGGCCGCTCTCGCAGAGTTCCAGCGCAACTGCGCGTTAGTCGAGAGCGCCACCCTTACCAAGGAGACTCTCTTGACCCTGCGGCGAGTCCGTGCAACCAACGCGGTCAAGGGTCTTGTTACCGACGCGCGCGACCTCGCCGGCATCGACCCCTTAGCGAACGGCTCGGTACTGCTCTGCGGCCAGGGTCCCCTCGTCGAGGAACTCGCCCGACACTTCGAGGGCACCGAGTCCATTCTCGTGTCGATCGGGACTTCACAGGAAGAAGCCGCCCACTTCGCCAACATCCACGACGTGGCCCTGGTGCTCTCGTTTCAAACCCTCAAGCAGGTCGACGGCATTCACCTTCACTACTGGGCGAGCTATCGCAGCCACTCGCGTCGCGGCGAAGTGCTCGCGAGCTCGCTGGCGGCGCACTTCGCCCGTCAAAGTGGTGTACCTCGCGTCGAAGTGACCGGCATGGCGTTACCCATTCTGCGCGAAACCAAGATGACGACCGTGCACATCGAGCACGGGGAACTGTCTGAACAGGTATTTCACGAGTCCATCACTGCTTTTGAGGGTGTTGCAGACCGGGTTATCCACAGTTCGCGCAATCACTAGCTGACCAAAACCACGTGTTTGAACCACAAAATGCCAGGAAAATCCCGGAAATCGGAGTAACCCACAACTTCATCCACAACTTGGGGAAAACTTCAACAAGAGGGTTAAGTTGAAGGTTGAAGGTCACTTCGCCTTTGCGATCGCACTATAGAGCCGTTCGAGGTCGTCCAGGTCCGCAAAGTCAATGATTATACGGCCATTGCGCCCTTTGAGGTCGACGTGCACACGGGTGTTCAGGTAGCTCTCAAGCAACTCTTCTAGTTCTGCGACGCTGGCATCGGGAACCGGTCGCAGTCGCGGTGCGCCACTCTCGGCGGTCCGCGTGACGGCCTCCGCCGTCGGCAAGGGCCGGGGTTCGAGGAAGGCTTTGACGGCCTCCTCCGTCGCGCGCACCGAAAGTTCGTTCTTGATTACCTTCGCCACCAGGGTCGCTTGCGCGCTGGGGTCGCTGACGCCTAACAGTGCGCGGGCGTGGCCGGCCGTGATCTGCGAGGACGCCAGAGCACTCTGTGCCGCCTCGCCCAGCTGTAGTAGTCGTAACGTGTTCGTAACATATGCTCGACTCTTGCCTACTCGCTGAGCCACCTGATCGTGAGTCAGGTCAAACTCATCGACGAGTTGCTGGTAGGCCGCGGCCTCTTCGAGGGCGTGGAGGTCGACTCGATGCAAGTTCTCCACCACGGCTTGCTCGAGTGAGAGGCGATCGTTGACGTCGTCTTGCAGCAGAACGGGAACCAACTCGAGTTCAGCGATGCTCGCCGCTCGCCAACGGCGCTCGCCCGCAATGAGCTCGAACTTGTCGGGCTCGCCGTCGACCGGCCGAACGATGATGGGTTGAAGAACGCCGAGTTCAGCAATCGAAGCCGCCAGGGTCTTGAGACTGTCGTTGTTGAAGGTCTTTCGGGGCTGAAACTGATTGGGCCGTATGGAGTCGATTGACACCATCCGTAAGGGACTTGAGGAAACCACTTCCTCTGGCGTGTCAGTGGGCGTGGGAGCCCCGTCGGGAATGAGGGCTCCGAGCCCCTTCCCCAATCCTGGTCGTCTAGGCATTCGCAATCTCCTCTGCTAAGGCGCGGTAGGCAATGGCGCCTTTAGATATCGGGTCGAAGACAGTGATCGGTTGACCGAAAGACGGTGCTTCCGCCAGCCGCACCGTTCGAGGGATGACTGTCTCGCATAGCTCCTCGGCGAAGTGCTTCTTGACTTCCTTCGCGACGTCGCCCGACAGGGTGTTCCGCGAGTCATACATAGTCAACACAACTTTGGTGATCCTCAAGTCAGGGTTGAGGTTTCGCTGCACTAGATCAACGATCCGCTGAAGTTGAGTGAGTCCTTCAAGTGCGTAGAACTCGGCCTGAACGGGGACCATGATTTCCGTCGCGGCCGCAAACGCATTGATAGTGATCAAACCCAATGACGGGGGACAGTCAATGAAGATGAAGTCGAAGTCGTCCATCACGGACGCGATTGCCTTCTTCAATCTCAATTCCCGGGAAATCACCGAGGTGAGCTCTTGCTCCACGCCGGCAAGATCAAGCGTGGCGGGCGCCACGAAGAGGTTGTTATAGCCCGTGGGCTCCACGATGTCCACCATGGGAACGTCATTCAGAAGGACGTCGTAGACAGAACGCTCGAATTGGCGACCATCTACTCCCAACCCCGTGGTGGCATTGCCCTGGGGGTCGAGGTCCACGATGAGGACTCGCTTTCCCTGCTCCGCCAACGCCGCACCCAGTGAAATTGTTGTGGTGGTTTTGCCGACTCCGCCCTTTTGATTGGCTACGGCAAAAATCCTCACTGTACTGGCGTCTGCCATGAGCCTCTTATCTTCCCGACCGTAGTAGTCGCCCGACACTGCGTCGATGAACTCCCTCCATTCAACTCACTTTTCGAAGCGTCGTCAAGTACCAATGTTTCACGTGAAACATACATGGTGGGTTGCTGAGGCGGGAATGTTTCACGCGCAACGTTCGAGTTCAAAAAGCCTCAACCACTGGGGTTTTATGGCGTCCTGGCTGGGATTCTGGCAGTCTCAAGTGGGAATGTTTCACGTGAAACACCCTCTCCGCGAGCCGCTGCCTCCTTTTGCAATGTCGGGCGAACCTGGATCTGCGGACGTCCTCGAGTGTGCTGGGCGAACAACACGAGAGTCCCACCGCAGACTCGGCCCGGACCGATTGGGAACCACGAAGTGGCATTTGTTCGCGAATATGTTTCACGTGAAACACTCGGCGTCGTTGCGTTGCCCCGTGGGGGTTGTCTTCACTATGTTTCACGTGAAACGTTTAGAAAAGTGGCTTTTTCTTCGGAATCCCTGAATCGCGGGGGAATCGGGGCGCTGTCGCGACTTTCTTCTCCAACACTCGAAATGCGGCGCCATGGCGCGTCCGGCCCAAGTCCTTTAAACCCAAGTGCCCTAAACCCGCGGGGTTCCAGCGACCTGTCTCCGAGTCATCGGGAGGCTCCGAAACGACCAGGACGCCCCCGATTCGGAGGAATCGAGCCGCGCACTCAGCTGTCACCGCCGGTGGACCAAAAGAGCGGGCGGTCACAAGGTCAAAGACCTCGTCATACTCGGGCCACCGAGCAGCTTCCTCGGCTCGAGCATTTACGGCAGTCCCGTCAGGAGTATCGGGCCATTCCAGCACCTCCGCCAGGAAATTACTGCGTTTTCCCATCGAATCCAGGAACACGGCAGTGCACCGCCAGCGGTCCAGCAGAACAAGGCCCGGTAGGCCACCACCACTACCCAAATCCAAAAAGGATTCTGGGGGAGCGGTACGAATCGCCTCCCAACAGAGCGCGAATCCTTCGGCATGAAGGATCTGAGGCTCGAGCGGTTGAGGACCTAAAAAACCCCGCGCTCTCGATTCCTCGAGAGCGCGGGGTAACCAATCAGTGGGCACGGGGCCATTATGCAGGAGAAACCACCACGAATCGTCGAGGGTCTTCACCTTCTGAGCGAGTAGCCACCCGATCATTGTCGGACAAGGCATCATGAACGGCCTTGCGATCTGCAGCCGACATGGGCTCCAGAGCTCTCTCTTCACCTGTCTCAAGAACTTCCGATGCCACCTGCTGGGCGAAGCGGCCAAGTGCAGCGACTCGGCGCTCACGATACTGGGCGACGTCGACCAGGATTCGATCCGTCCGACTGGGGCTCTTGGACTGGACGACTGTGCGGGTCACCTCTTGCAGGGCTTGAAGCGTCGTTCCCCGCGGTCCCACCAGAATGCCCAACTCCGTCGGTGGATTCGCATTCACCGACAGTTCGACCGTCTCTTCGTCTAGCTCCTTAACTGAAACTTCAGCCTTAACGTCCATCGCCGACAAGAGTCCTTCGAGGAACTCCTTCGCGATGGCTCCTTGCTCGGCAAGCGATATGCCTTCTGCCATACGTTCCTCCTTCACGGAACTCTTTTCAACTTTTGTCGACTTCGTCACGGGGGGAGTGGAGCGTGGTCCGCCCTTGGCACTCTCACGTCGCGGCGCTCCCGGCTTCTTTTCGGCGCGTACCCGATCCTCACGACCACCACTCGCGCGCGGTCGCTCCCCCGAGCGACGAGAGCGCTTAGGGCGTGGTCCACTCGGGCGAACCCGAGCACGCACGCGAGCTTCGCCTCGAACTCGCCCCAAGAACCCCACCTTGGGCTCTTCGATCACTTCAACTTCAGCGTCGTCTCGGTGTACCCCCAGATGTGCAAGTGCACGGTCCGTGGCCTCGTCGACAGTCTTACCGGTAGTTTCTACCCACTCCATGGGTTAACGCGCCTTTCTTTTCCGCTTGGCCCGCGATCGCGGTTGCACTGGTTTCGGTGCTGGTTTCGACGGCGGGCGGTTTCGTGATGCTGGCCGATTTCCGTTGGACTTCGGCGCGGGCTTCTTAGGTTGCGTGACCACCGAGCTCTCCGCCGAGATCTCCTTGGCACCGGGTATCTCGCGCTCAATCTCTTTGACCTTGTCGCGACTCGCAGCCAGGCCATTTTTCGTGGGATCTGAGACGCCCGCTCGGAACATGATGTCCTGAGTAATTATTCGGATTCCTGTACTAATAATCATATAGACCACGACGGCCGCGGGAATCGCGATGTAGAAGAACACGAAAATAATCGGGAGCACCCGCTGCATAATGAGTTGCTGACTGGGCATGGCCTGGCCGGATTTGCGGCTGCGATTGTTGATTTGAGCCATCTGGAAGTACTGCAGGCCAACGGCCAACGCGACGAAAGCGAAAAACGGCAAGGCCGCAGCGAAGGAACCGTGGGCTGAGATCGGAAAGACCCTCAAGCTCAAGTCCATACCCCAAACCTTGACTTGACCACCCGTGGCGATGAGGTGCTGGTACATCGTGGTGTTGTGCGGTAGGTACCGAGGCTGGGAGACCAGGACGCCGGCCTTGTTCTTCACCTCATACGACATGCCCTTAATGACATTATACAAAATGAATAGAAACGGTGCCTGGAGGAGCATCGGGAGACAGCCGCCCAGCGGGTTTACCCCCTCTTCGCGGTACAACTTCATCATCTCCTCGTTGAGGAGCTGGCGGTTCTCGGGACCCTTGTACTTCTGCTGAAGCTTCTTCAGTTCAGGTTGAAGCTTTTGCATCGCCACCATCGACCTCGTGCTCTTCACTGTGAGCGGGGTGAGCACTGCCATGATGACGATCGTCAGCATCACGATCGCGAAGAGGTAGTTCGGCACCAGCGAGTAGAAAGCCGCCATCAACCACGCAATGCCGTGGAATATCGGCTGAAAAATGGTCCCGAAAAACTTGGTGACTGAGTGCATTAGTGGGAACTCCTGGTCCGAGGTTCGGGAACGAGGTCGATGCCGTGGGGACCGAGGGGCCGACACTTCGCGAGGCGCCGAAGAGCCAGCGCGGAACCGCGCAGCGCACCGTGAGTCACCACCGCTTCAAGGGCGTACTGCGAACACGACGGATAGAAGCGACACGGGGCCGCGCGCCCTGCGGTGGCTCGCTGATAGATGTGAATCGCCGCGATCACGACGCGGGCAGTACCCGAGTTAGGCGTCGTTCGCTCGCTCAACGGCTTTACTGAGGTGGAGTAGGAGTTGTGCATAAGATAGGTTCCCTGTTTGGATTCCGCACTTGACCAGGTATAACCCCGGTCGAGGCGGAGGCCTAAGGTCGTCCATTGCCATTCTGAGTCGACGTCTGGTTCTGTTTCGAACCACCGCGTTTCCCACCTTCCGGCTGATCGCGTAAGCCACATCAACACCAACTTCACCTGGTGTTGCCACGAAACTGATTCGCAGTGGCCCGCTCTGCCCGCGACCCGTGGCCGCGGAAAGGAGCGCAAACTGCCGGCGGGTTCGGACCCGGCCGGGCATGGCGACTAGACCGTCAGCTTGCTACGACCCTTGGCCCGACGGGACCGCAGAACCGCGCGACCGGCGCGAGTGCGCATCCGGGCGCGAAAACCGTGGGTCTTGGCCCGCTTTCGCCTGTTTGGCTGATACGTACGCTTCACGAAAACCTCTTCTCAAAATATGCTCTGCGCTTCGCGGTACCCCCGGGGGGTCGCTGGCACGCCAGGCCCGCAATCTTACCCGACGGGCTAGATGACCCCAGCGGAGAGGTCGGATTCGGTGTAACGTGACTCTCCCCACCGTTCAAACGGCTGTGGATAGTCTCGCAAGAGGTCTGTGGAGGAAGATTGTGCAGAGTGGTGAAGAAATATGGTCAGCCCTTCGAGACTCCTTACGTGGTAACGCTTCTGAGGCAGTGTGGGCGGCCGGACTCAACACTCTTCACCTTGTGGATTACCACGATAACGAGCTTGTTATCGGCGCGCCCAACCAAATTCAACTTTTGCGGGTGCAACAGCGCTACCTACCCTTCATTACCGAGCAGGCCGAACGACTTGTTGGTGGTCCCGTGCAGGTTTCGATAACGGTGAGTGACGTAACGGGGGCACCGGCGATCGAGGACGCACACGAATCGATTGAGGCCGCCGCACCGGTGCTCTCGTACGCCCCGAGTGTGGATCAACCCACCCGCCTCGACCCGCGCATGACGTTCGACTCTTTCGTTCCCGGCTCGTCAAACCGGCTGGCCTTCGCGGCAGCCGTCTCGGTCGCCGAAAACCCTGGTCGGGCCTATAACCCACTCATGATCTATGGGAACTCCGGACTCGGAAAGACTCACCTCCTGCACGCAATCGGCAACTTCGTCCAGGAGAACTACCCGGGACGCAAAGTCCTCTACGTGTCTACCGAGACCTTCCTGAACGACTTCATCCGCGCCATTCAAACGCGGACCCAACTCGCGCTGCACGAGCGCTATCGCGAAAACGATGTGTTGTTGATCGACGACATCCAGTTCATGGAGACGCGTGGTGAGACATTTCATGAGGAGATCTTTCACACGTACAACGCGCTTCACGGCGAGGGCAAGCAGATCGTCCTTACCTCTGACCGTTCCCCCCGGGATCTCGCGGGACTACAGGATCGCTTTCGCAGCCGCTTGCTTCAAGGGCTCGTCACCGAGATCGACCAACCCGACCTCGAAACGCGAATTGCAATTCTTCGCTCGAAGTCAGAACGTGAGGGAATCTCTTTGCCCGACGACGTGGCTGAGTGGATCGCCCAGAGAGTACGTGACAATATTCGCGAGCTCGAAGGCTCCATCACAATGCTGCGAGCATTCGCCAATCTCCGTCAAGAGCCCATCAGCCTGGAGCTTGCCAAGGCGCACCTCACCAACCTCGGCGCCGAGCAGGTTGTCCTCAAACCCGAAACGGTGTTATCGGTCGTGGCCGACTTCTACGGCCTCTCCGTCGAGGAGGTGAGGGGAGCCAAGCGCCTCCGCCCGCTCGTCCATGCCCGTCACGTGGCCATGTACCTCATTCGAGACATGCTCAATAACTACTCCTACCCGATGATCGCTCGCATCTTTGACGGCCGTAACCACACAACCGTCATTAGTGGGGTGGAGAAAATCCGCGAGCAACTCACGTCTGATCCCGAAATGTTGTCCCAAATCAATCAACTTAAGCGCCGTCTTCAAGGAGAGAATTAGCGACATTACATCTGTGGGCAACTTCCGGTCAGTGTTGTTGACTACACGTTGGTAAGAACCAGGTACTCCACATCACCTCAGAGTTGAGTCCTGAGGGTTGAGAGAGTTATCGACAGTCTTGTGTGTTGAGTGACTTCCCCGAATTAACCCACTACCAGGCTTGTTGTACCGACGAGCACATTTCCACAGACCTACTACTACAAGACTCTCTTACATTAAAAAGACACACGTAACCTCAGTAGCAACGAAAGGTAGTTCTATGAAGTTCAGAGCAGAGCGCGACATCCTTGTCGAAGCGCTCACTGCGGCCAGCCGTGTCGCTGCCACCCGTCTGATCGGCGCTGCATCCGGTGTGCTTCTCACCCTCCAAGGCAATGAGCTGGTTGTCACGGGCACGGACCTTGATATCACCGCGCGAACAACTGTCGGTGTGATTGGCATTGAAGACGGCTCGACCGTCGTGCCGGCACGTCTGGTCGTCGACGCGGTGCGGTCGCTCGAGCCCGGCGCAGTCACAGTCTCGAGCGGTGACGACAATGTTGAAATTTCCCTCGGCCGCGCGAAGTTCTCCCTGCGAACATTTCCGGTGAGTGACTACCCAAAGCTCCCGCCGATCACTGGTGCCGTGACGTCGATTGCGGCCCTCGATCTGATTCAAGGGCTCAACCAGGTGGTGCGCGCCGCGGCGAGCGACGATGCAAGACCCCTTCTCACGGGCGTGTTGTTCACGAGCGACAACGGAACGCTACGACTCTTTGCCACCGACTCCTATCGATTGGCGGTACGTGACGTACCTGGTGTGAAGGGAATTAGTGATTCCGAAGACCTTCTGGTACCAGCCCGCGCGCTCCAAGAACTGCAGCGCGCCGCCTCATCGCTCTCCGCGGACGCGGAGATCGGAGTTACCAAGAGCGACGCGGAGATCTGTTTCATCGTGGGTAACACCTCGATCGCCTCACGGCTCATCGATGGGAACTACCCGTCGGTCCTCCAACTAATCCCCACAAGCTTTCCGAATCACCTTCGCATCGCCAAGGACACGTTGTTGACGTCCCTCAAGCGTGCCAAGCTTCTCGCTAAAGACTCAACCTCCTCGGTACGGCTCACCATGAAGGATCGAAACCTTGAAGTGCGTACGCAAAGTCACGACGCCGGCGATGTGGAAGATAACGTTGATGCCGACTACAACGGCGACGAGATCACCATCGCTTTTAATCCCGGGTTTCTGATTGACGGTGTCGAAGCGGTGACGGGAGACGAAGTAGTCCTCGAGATGTCCGACTCCGTGCGCGCGGCCATGGTTCACGGCGTGGAAGACGAGCGATTCCGATACCTCTTGATGCCCGTGCGCGTCCAGTAGATCGAAGACATCGTGGGGCTCCACGAACTCACAGTTCGAGACTTTCGCCTCTTCCACGAGTTCTCATTCGCGCCTGATCCAGACGCCACCACGGTCTTGCTTTCTCCCAACGGAACAGGGAAAACATCGGTCCTCGAAGCCGTCTACGCGCTCGCGACCGCGTCGTCGTTTCGCACCAACGTGGCGAGCGACATGATTCGCAACGGGGAGTCCTTGGCAGAGGTGCACGGCGTGGTGTTGACGAACGAGCGACGGGTTCAGGTTGACCTCACACTGGCTCGCGGAGCGCGGAACACCACCAAACGGATGTTGGTGAACGGACAGCGTCCAACCTCGCGCGCGGAACTATCCACGGCGCTCCCACTCACTGTCTTTACTCCCGAAGGCGTGGACGTTGTGCGTGGCGGACCCGAGCACCGACGCGCGTTCCTCACCACGCTGCTCACCGACGTAGAGCCACGCGACGCCGAGATGATGGAGCGATTCGCTCGGGTATTGACCCAGCGCAACGCCCTCCTTCGATCCCTCGAGGGTTCGCGCCCCTCGAGCACGCAACAAGGAGAACTCGATCAATGGTCGCGCGACTTTGCTGAAATCAGTGAGGTAGTCGTGGCCCGTCGAGAGAAACTTCTCGGCGACCTCGAACCACTGGTGGCGGAGTTCTATCGCCAGTTGGCCGAGACCAACAACGACGTGGCAGTCCGCTACGAACGATCGTGGGAAGGGGAGTTGGGCGCGGCCTTGGAGGCGGCGAGCAACGACGATCGATTTCGCGGCTACACGACGCTGGGGCCGCATCGTGACGACATTCAACTCTTGCTTGAGGGTCGAGATGCCAGGCGTCAAGCCTCCCAGGGCGAGCAGCGCTCGCTCGCCCTCGCGCTTCGCCTGGCCGGTCACGAGCTGATTCGCCAGGAACGTTCGGTGGAGCCATTACTCCTGTTGGACGATGTTTTTAGCGAACTCGATCCTGTTCGCAGTTCCCGGCTCCTCGCCCTTCTTCCCGAGGGTCAAACCCTCGTGACCACGGCGTCGCCACTTCCCGAGGCCATGAGCCCCGCTGCGGTGATCGACCTCACCGGAACACACTGATGTCCCGCGACGTGCCTCCCTCGTCACTAGGGGAGCTTCTGAATGCACTTGCTGGACGCCTCCGGCGAGTTGACCTGCGCGTGATCGATGAGGCTCGACGGATCTGGCCGACCGTGGTGGATCCGGTGTTCGCCGAGCACTGCCGGGTCGAGATGATCAAGGATCACGTGTTGATTGTGAGCGTGCCTTCCGGTGCGTTTGCTCAGCAAATTCGCCTTCGCGAGATCACAATTTTGAGCGGATTTTCTTCCCTGGGCGAGAGCGCACCGACCTCACTCAAAACAGTTCTCAAATAGTGCGAAAACCCAAGAAAACTAAGCGCTTTCAGGTCCCGATTGCGTTCGAAAGTGACACGCTGTCGGGTAGGATTAAAGCGTTAAATCGCTGATCGCGGCGCCGCCTTCGGCGCCCCCAAATTTTGATGTGAAAGGACTCCTGCGTGGCCGAAAAGACCAAAGGGTCGCCTAGCTATAGCGCTAGGGATATCACCGTTCTAGAAGGCCTGGAACCAGTCAGAGTTCGCCCTGGTATGTACATCGGATCAACCGGTCCGGCCGGGCTTCACCACCTGATCTGGGAAGTCGTCGACAACTCCGTGGACGAGGCGATGGCCGGATACTGCACTCACATCGACGTCACACTCACCAAGAACGGGAGCTGCCGTGTCGTGGACGACGGACGAGGTATCCCCGTCGACGAACACCCCCAATACAAGGGAAAGTCCGCCGCCGAGGTGGCCCTCACCGTGCTGCACGCCGGAGGTAAGTTCGGCGGAGCGGGGTACAAGATCTCGGGTGGACTCCACGGTGTGGGCGTCTCGGTGGTGAACGCCCTCTCGACCGAGCTGCACCTCGAAGTCGACCACGACAACCACCACTACGAGATGACATTCCGCGACGGCGGCAAGCCGCAAGGAAAGCTCATTGTGACCGGACCAGCGCCGCGGGGGCGCACCGGCACGACCATCACCTTCAAGCCCGACCCCACGATCTTTGAAGAAGTCGAGTTCCGAGCTCAAACTGTCACCGAACGACTGCAGATCTACGCGTTCTTGAACAAGGGCCTGGAGATTCGCTTCACCGACGAGCGCCCGGGCAGCGAGGCCAAAGAGACGTTCAAGTACAACGGCGGCATCGTCGACTACGTACGTCACCTCAACAACTCCAAGGAGTCCCTCTTTCGCAAGGTCGGATACCTGGAGCAGACCGAAGAGGACCAGGAGCTCGAACTCGCCTTTCAGTGGAACACCGGGTACTACGAGGGCATCTACTCCTTCGCGAACGGCATCTCGACCGTGGAAGGCGGGATGCACGAAGAGGGTTTCCGCAAGGCCATCACCAACGTGGTCAACCGCTACGCGCGCAAACGCAACCTGCTGAAGGAAAAAGACGAGAACCTCAAGGGAGAAGACATCCGCGAGGGCTTGACCGCCATCGTCTCGGTGCGACTCCACAGCCCCCAGTTCGAGGGTCAGACCAAGGGCAAGTTGGGCAACGTGTCGATTCGCTCCATGGTCGAGCGCGCAACGAATGAGAAGTTGGCGGACTGGCTCGAAGAGAATCCCCGCGAAGGTGGCCAGATCGTCGCCAAGGCGATCTCCGCATCCCGCGCGCGCATGGCCGCCCAGGGGGCGCGTGACCTCACGCGTCGAAAGAACGCGCTCGACGGGGCCGGTCTGCCGGGAAAGCTCGTCGACTGCTCGTCCAACGAGCCGCGCGAGTGCGAACTCTTCATCGTGGAAGGTAACTCCGCGGGAGGGTCCGCTAAGGATGCCCGCGATCCTCGCGTCCAGGCGATTCTGCCGATTCGCGGCAAGATTCTGAACGTCGAAAAGGCGCGCACCGACAAGATCTTGAAGAACACCGAGATCCAAGCCCTGGTCTCGGCGATCGGTGCCGGGGTCGAGGCCGAGTTCGACCTCTCCAAGATCCGCTACCACAAGATCATTCTGTTGGCCGACGCCGACGTGGATGGCAGCCACATCCGCACCCTGCTGCTCACGTTCTTCTTCCGTCAGATGACCGAGCTCGTCAATAACGGACACGTCTACGTGGCTCAGCCACCTCTGTACTCCACGCTGGTGGGCAAGGAGAAGGTGTACCTGCACGACGACACCGAGAAGAACAAGTTCTTGTCAGAGCACCCCGATCACAAGAACGAGTTCCAGCGCCTGAAGGGTCTAGGCGAAATGGACTTCGACGAACTGCGAGAGACCACCATGGACTCCACCAAGCGCGCGTTGCTGCAGATCACGGTCGAACAGGCCGCCCTGGCCGATGAGGTCTGCTCGATTCTCATGGGCGACGACGTGCCCCAGCGACGCCACTTCATTCAGACGAACGCCAAAGACGTTCGTTTCCTCGACATCTAGAGAGGGTCTATGCCACGTTCTACGAAGGGCTCCGGATCAGGCACAACGCCACCGAGCGACGAGGTGGTGCTCGGCTACATCGAGCCCATCGAGATCAACCTGGAGATGGAGCGCTCATTTCTCGAGTACTCCATGTCGGTCATCGTCCAGCGCGCGCTGCCCGACGTGCGCGACGGTCTAAAGCCGGTGCATCGCCGCGTCCTCTACTCGATGTTCGATCAAGGCCTGCGGCCCGATCGACCCTTCGCCAAGTGCGCCAAGGTCGTGGGCGACGTCATGGGGACCTATCACCCGCACGGTGACACCGCGATCTACGACGCCATGGTGCGCATGGTGGTCGACTTCTCGATGCGCCACCCGCTCATCAGTGGACACGGCAACTTCGGCGGCACCGGGCCCGACGAAGGTGCGGCCGCGATGCGCTACACCGAGTGCCGACTCGCCCCGCTGGCCCTCGAGATGCTCGACTCCATCGACGAGGAGACCGTCGACTTCTACGCGAACTACGACAACTCGACCCAACAGCCCTCGGTGCTGCCGTCGCGTTTTCCGAACCTGTTGGTGAACGGCTCTCAGGGCATCGCCGTGGGCATGGCGACCAAGATTCCGCCGCACAACCTGGGCGAGGTGATTGACGCGACGCTGCACCTCATCGCGAATCCCGACGCGTCGTCCGACGACTTGATGAGGTTCGTCAAGGGTCCCGACTTTCCCACGAAGGCCCAGATTCTGGGCCGCCAGGGGATCCTCGACGCGTATCGCACGGGACGGGGATCGATCAAACTGCGCGCGGTCGCTGAGATCGAAGAGAACGCCCGCGACACCCGCATCGTGGTCACGGAGTTTCCCTACGAGGTCTCCGTCGAGTCGATCGAAGAAAAGATCTACGACCTCGTGAAGAACGGCGAACTCGAGGGCATCGCCGCGGTTCAGAACGACTCGGCTGGTCGCCAGGCGCGTCTCGTGATTCGTCTCAAGCGAGACGCCAACGCGAACGTGATCTTGAACAAGCTCTATAAGAACACGTCACTGCAGACCACCTTCGCGGTGAACATGCTCGCGCTGGTTGACGAGGTGCCGCGCACGCTTAATCTGGCTCAGGCTCTCACGCACTACGTGGCTCACCAGATCGATGTCGTCACGCGGCGCTCGCAGTTTCGCCTGCGTAAAGCCGAGGCACGAGCGCACATCGTCGAAGGACTCCTACGGGCCATTGACATGCTGGACCAAGTCATCGCGGCGATCCGCGGATCGGACGACCGTGCCGCGGCGCGAACCGCCCTGATGGGAAGTCCCTTTGACTTCACCGAAGAGCAAGCCAACCACATCTTGGACATGACCCTCGGTCGCCTCACGCGTCTCGGTCGTACGGAGCTGGAAGACGAGATGGCCAAGCTGCGCGAGACGATCGCCGAGCTGCAGTCGATCCTGGCGAGTGACGCCAAGCTGCGTGGCGTGATCAGCGACGAGCTGACCGTCGTGCGCGACAAGTACGCCAACGCGCGCCTCACCCAGATCGTCAACGACCCGGGCGAACTCGGCGTTGAGGACTTGATCGATGACGAGGAGATCGTTCTCACGGTGACCCGGGCGGGGTACGTGAAGTCGGTCGCGGCCGATGCCTTTCGCACCCAAGGCCGCGGAGGACGCGGGGTGCAGGGAGCGAAGTTGCGCGACGAAGACTTCGTCGATCAGATCATCCACACGAACACCCACGCGTATCTCCTGCTCTTTTCGAACCGTGGGCGAGTGTTTCGTCTGCGCGGACACGAGATACCGATGAAGGACCGCACCGCCAAGGGCACCGCGATCGTCAACTTGCTGAACCTGCAGCCCAACGAGTCGATCCAGGCGATCATCGCCACGGCCGACTTTCCCGACGACAGGTTCCTCGTCTTCGCGACGTCCAACGGTACGGTGAAGAAGACCGCTCTCAGTGAGTACGACAAGTCGCGGCGCGAGGGCTGGATCGCCATCAACTTGCGCGATGGCGATGAGGTCGTTCGCGTGGTGCCTACCGGTGGTGACGACGACCTCATGATGCTTACGTATCGCGGAATGGCGATTCGCTTCTCGGAGGGCGAGGTGCGTGAGATGGGCCGCGACGCCACGGGCGTGCGGGGCATCAAATTGCGCGCCGACGATAAGGCGATCTCGCTCGATGTCGTACGCGACGACGCCGACCTGTTCGTGGTGACCGACACGGGCTTTGGCAAGCGCGTCAAGACCGAGCGCTTCAACCGCCAGGGTCGCGGTGGCCAAGGCGTGCGCGCCATAAAGTTGACCGCGGCTCGAGGTTTCGTGGTGGCGGCTTTCATGGTGCGCCTCGACGACGATGTCTTGTTGGCGTCCGACGGGGGAGTGCTCATTCGCACGAGCGTGCGCGAAGTGTCATCCCAGGGTCGCGACGCCACCGGTGTGCGGGTGATGAACTTGGACGAAGGTCACTCGGTGGCGGCCGTGGCGCTCGTGCCAAGCGAGGACGACGAGGCCTAGTCCTCGCTCGACTCCCACGCTTGGCGTAGGGCGTTCGCGATCGCTTCGGCACCCTGGGCTCCGGACACCAAGAGCCGGCGGTCGAGGACGAAGGCCGGCACTCCGCTCAGTCCGAGGTCGCGGGCTTCTCGTTCGTCGTCGCGCACGCTGTCCACAAACGACTCGCCCTCCCATAAGTCCGGTGCGCCGGTGACCCCGAGCTCATCGGCGAGGGCGTTCAAGGTGTCGTGATCAGAGATCAGTCGTCCCTCGGTGAAGTAGGCCCGAAATAGCCGCTCTCTCATCGCCGCCCCACGTCCCTGGGTGGTCGCGAGGTCGATGAGGCGGTGGGCGTCAAAGGAGTTGGCTCGTCGTACGGTCTCAAACGACAGAGTGAGACCCAGTTGCGCGCCCTCAGCGGCGAGTCGCGCGTTCATCGTTCGGGCGCGCTCGACCGGCATGTGGTACTTGGCCGCCAGGATCTCGTCGAGGGCTTCATCGCTCGAGGCGGGGGCCTCGGGATCAAGCTCGAAGGCGTGGTACGTGACGTCCACATCGTGTTCGAATTGTTCGATCGCTTGATCCAACTGAACGGATCCGATGTAGCAAAAGGGGCACACGACGTCGCTCCAGACGTCGACGGCAAGCGGAGTAGCCATGGCGCGAGCGTAGGTGCTGCAGGCCGTCATCTCACCGCGACAACTAAAATGATCGATCGCGAGAAAATCGCCTTCGAAGGACTCTGTATTTCCGCCATCACCTTCTGTGTGCTCGAGACGGCTAACGCCGTTGACGAGATCTGTACGGCCCCGGGCCGGAAATCGTCGCGCCGTCGCGGCACGCGACTCGTTGGGGAGTTCTCGTGCTAATCGTGCGGGACTTGGGGATCGAGATCGGACCTCGCCGGCTGCTTGAGCCGGTGTCCTTCGTCATCGGCAACGGCGAGAAGGTGGGTCTCGTTGGTCGAAACGGCGCGGGTAAGTCGACGCTGCTGCACGTGCTACTCGGCGAGCACCCCGAGCATCTACGCATTACCGGATCCGTCGCGGCTCAGGGCTCTCTCGCGCACCTGCCCCAAGAGCCCGTGGCGGGAGGACTCGGCGTCGAGCCCATCGGACTCAGCCACGTGCTCAGCGCGCGGGGCATCGACCAGTTGGACGCCGATATGCAACACGCGCGTCACGAGCTGGCCGCCGACCCGACCGATGAGACCATCGTGCGCTTCACCTCCCTCGAGGAGGAGTTTCGCGAGCGGGGCGGGTACGAAGCGGAGTCCGAAGTGGCGCGTCTCGCCGACGGCCTCGGGCTCAAGCAAGACCTACTCCTGGAAGGTCTCAACTCCCTCTCCGGTGGTCAGCGCCGCCGCGTCGATCTCATGCGGGTGCTCTACGAGCAACCCGAGACGATGGTGCTCGACGAGCCCACAAACCACTTAGATAAGGCGGCGAAGCGCTGGCTGTTCGACGAGCTCGAACAGTTCCGCGGTGCGGTGCTCGTGATCAGTCACGACCTGCCCCTGCTCGATCGATCGATCGACCGCGTGCTGGCGTTGCGCGACGGACAGCTACGCGAGTACAAGGGGAACTACTCGAAGTTCCTCCAACTCGAAGAAGAGCGTCGACTCTCCGAAGAGAAGATCGCGGCCCATCAGGACGCGAAGATCGACCAGTTCACCAAGCTGGCCGACTCGATGCGCGGACAGACGGAGAAGCGAGCACGTCTCGCCAAGGTGCTCGACCGGCGCGTCGAGAAGCTCAAGGACTCGCGCATCGAAGTGACCAAGAAAGAGAAGAAAGTTGTCTTTCGTCTGCCGGTGCCCCCGCGCAGCGGCGACGTGCCGATGACCGTGGACTCGGTGGCGGTGGCCTACGGCAACAACCACGTGCTGCGCGACGTGAACTTCATCACGCGACGTGGGGATCGAATCGTGATCGTAGGTCGCAACGGTGCCGGTAAGTCCTCGCTGTTGCGCTGCCTCGCCGGTACCCAGGAACAGGATGACGGCGTGGTGAAGTTTGGGGCCAACGTGACCGTGGGCTACTTCGCCCAGGAGAACGAACAACTCGACTTCAAAAAGACCGTGCTGGGCAACCTCGACAATTCAACGGTCGAGTCTGACGTGCAGCGCCGCTCGATGTTGGGCGCGTTTGGCCTGAAGGGTGCGGCAGCGCACCAAATGCCGGCCACGCTCTCGGGTGGTGAGCGCGCGAAGTTAGCCCTGGCGATCCTGGCGTCGTCGCGCGCGAATCTGCTCCTGCTCGACGAGCCGACCAACAACTTGGACCCCGCCAGCGTCGACGCGCTTGGCGAGATGATGCGTCAGTGGAAGGGCACGATCGTCGCGGTCAGTCACGAACGCGGCTTTGTCGAAGCGCTCGAGCCGACGCACGCCGTGTTGTTGCCCGAGGAGTACTTCGACATCTGGGACGAGGAGTACATGGACCTGATTGAGCAGCGCTAGTTCAGTTGAGGTGACGCTGGCTGGCCCAGTTCGAGAGTTGGTGGCGGTTCGAGAGTTGAAGCTTGCGCAACACCGACGAGACGTGGCTTTCGACCGTCTTGACCGAAATGGAGAGTTCGGTCGCAATGTCGCGATACGAGTAGCCCCTCGCGATCAGGCGAAGGACCTGTCGCTCACGAGGCGTGAGAAGGTCCAGATCTGGGTCGATGTCACCCGCTTCAAGGTGGCGGCCTTCGAGGGAAAACGCGTCCAAGACGAACCCGGCGAGGCGAGGCGAGAAGACGGCATCACCCGCGGCAACCCGATAAATCGCGTCGAGGAGCTCGGGTCCCGAGATGTTCTTGGTGACGTACCCACGCGCTCCCGCGCGAATCACGCTGATGACGTCTTCGGCGGCGTCCGAGACCGACAAGGCCAGGAAACGCACTTCGGGCGCCGTGTCAACGACGCCTTTCAACACCGCGACGCCACCGCCGTTGGGCATGTGGACGTCGAGCAGCACGACATCGGGGCGACGCTCGAGAATGATCTCGATGGCGGCGTCAACTTCATCGGCTTCGCCCACGACGTCTACTGAACCCAGAAGTTCGCTGCGAATACCTTTGCGGATGAGCTCGTGGTCGTCGACGAGAAAGACGCGCGGTTGCATCTAGGTGCTTCGCGGCAACGTCAACTGCACTTCGGTTCCTTCGCCGATCGTGCTCTTGATCAACGCCTCGCCGCCGCGCTGGGCGATGCGCTGGCGAATGGACAGCGCTATTCCTTGTCGGTCGCTGACGACCTGCTCGGGGTCGAATCCCGATCCCTGGTCGCGCACAAACAAGTTGATCGTCGACTGTTCGACCTCGGCGTAGATCGAGACGAGATCTGAACCGGACCAGCGCGCCGCATTAATGGCCGCTTCGCGGCCCGCGGCCACCAGGGCCGCGACGCGCTCGTTGCTCTCGCAGTCGCCCACGACCACGAGGTCGACGCGCACGCCGTAGTCGTTTTCGATTTCGTTCTCGAGAGAGCGCAGGTCGCTGAGAAAAGTGCCCGAGTCGACTGATCCTTCAGGGTTGAACAGCCACTCGCGCAGTTCGCGCTCCTGGGTGCGCGCCAGGCGCTTGACAGCGCCCTCATCACCGGCGGAGCGTTCGATCAGGGTGAGGGTCTGGAGGACGGAGTCATGCAGGTGAGCGGCCACGTCGGCGCGCTCTTCCATGCGCACGCGCTGGCGTCGTTCACCCGTGAGGTCGTTCAACGTGGCGAGCCACCACGGGGCGAGCAGAATGAGTGCTCCGCCGATCAAGATGAGGGTGCCAAAGAGGGCCGCCGTGGTGTCCTTGCCGAACGATCCGCTGAGGTGGTGAAGGATCTTCAGTCCAAAGACGATGAAGATCACCCCCAGCGCCAGACGTAGCCAGAAGCTCCAGCGGGTGCGCGAGGCCGCCACGCCGATGATTGGGGCCGACTTGGCGAGATCGTGCAACTGAGTCAGTTCTTCGGGCGACGCGCCGCGCCAGACCCCGACCGCGCCAATCACCGTGAGAAAGAACGGCCACGCGTAGATACCAAGGTCCGGCATGCCCAGGCGATTCAAGACAATGAAGATCGCCACGATGGCCGCGACGCCGATGACGACGTTGAACACCTTGTTGCGGCGACCGACGAGGCGCTGAGCGATCGAGCGCGACTCATCAGATCGACGCACCCCGAGCCACAGCAACATGTAGAGCAGCAGGCCGACCCCCGACACCAAAGCGAGGAGGCAGAACACGATGCGCACGACGCGTTCGCGCACGCCCAGTCGAATGGCCAGACCCCCGCACACCCCACCGAGGATCGCGTTGTCCACACCTCGCATAAGAGGG
>DATHNV010000007.1:0-2861 GCA_035485615.1 Acidimicrobiales bacterium | reverse complement strand
CGTCCTCGCGCTCACTGCCCTGGAACGACTCGGCCTGGTCCGTCAACAGCTTCTCGGTCGAGTACACGAGGCCGTCCGCGTTGTTGCGCACTTCAGCCTCTTCGCGACGACGGCGGTCCTCTTCGGCGTGCGCTTCGGCGTCGCGCACCATGCGGTCGATCTCTTCCTTGGAGAGCGAAGAGCCGCCGGTGATGGTCATCGACTGGGTCGCCCCGGTCGCCTGGTCCTTCGCCGAGACGTGCACGATGCCGTTCGCGTCGATGTCAAAGGTGACCTCGATCTGGGGCATGCCGCGCGGCGCCGGCGGGATGCCGACCAGCTGGAACTTGCCCAACGTCTGGTTGTAGGAAGCCATCTCGCGCTCACCCTGCAACACGTGCACCTCGACCGAAGGCTGATTGTCGTCGGCCGTGATGAAGGTCTGGGACTTCTTGGTCGGGATCGTGGTGTTGCGATCGATGATCTTGGTCATGACGCCACCCTTGGTCTCGATGCCGAGCGACAGCGGAGTCACGTCGAGCAACAAGATGTCCTTCACGTCGCCCTTAAGCACTCCGGCCTGCACGGCCGCACCGATCGCCACGACTTCGTCGGGGTTCACGGACTTGTTGGGCTCCTTGCCCGTCACCTTGATGACGAGCTCTTGGACGGCGGGAATACGCGTGGAGCCGCCGACCATGATGACGTGGTCGATCTTGTCGAGCGTGAGGCCCGCGTCCTTGATCGCCTGGTCGAAGGGTCCACGGCACTTGTCGACGAGATCGGCGGTCAGTTCGTTGAACTTGGCGCGCGTCAGCTTGATGTCGAGGTGCTTGGGACCGTCGGCGGTCGCGGTAATGAAGGGCAGGTTGACCTGGGTCTCCTGAACGGCCGAGAGTTCGATCTTGGCCTTCTCCGAGGCCTCCTTCAAGCGCTGCACGGCCATCTTGTCGCTGGACAGATCGACGCCTTCGGTGTCCTTGAAGGTCTTGATCAGCCAGTTCATGACCGCGTCATCCCAGTCGTCGCCACCCAAGTGGGTGTTACCGGCGGTTGACTTCACTTCGAAGACGCCATCGGCAATCTCGAGCACCGACACGTCGAACGTGCCACCTCCCAGGTCAAAGACCAGGACGGTCTGCTCGGCCGGACCCTTGTCGAGTCCGTAGGCGAGTGCGGCCGCAGTGGGCTCGTTCACGATACGCAGAACCTCGAGACCGGCGATCTGGCCGGCTTCCTTGGTCGCGGTGCGCTGGGCGTCGTTGAAGTACGCGGGCACGGTGATGACGGCCTGACTCACGGAGTCACCGAGGTAAGCCTCGGCGTCGCGCTTGAGCTTTTGGAGGATGCGCGCCGAGATCTCCTGGGCGGTGTACTTGGTGCCGTCGATGTCGACGCTCCAGTTCTCACCCATGTGGCGCTTGACCGACCGAATCGTGCGGTCGGGGTTGGTGATCGCCTGGCGCTTGGCCACTTCTCCGACCAGCACCTCGCCGGTCTTGGAGAATCCCACCACCGAGGGGGTGGTGCGGCTGCCTTCGGCGTTGGGGATCACGACGGGTTCTCCCGCCTCGAGCACGCTCACCACTGAGTTGGTCGTACCGAGGTCGATACCGACTGCCTTTGCCATGAAAAAACTCCTTGTTCTTGGTCTCTGGACCCCGGAACATCCGGACCTCCAGAATTCGCTACAACCAGAATACTAAGTTGAGCCTCCTCTTGTCAAGAACAATTACAAGGATCTTAATAAGTACGCGTCATTCCCTTCAATTCCAGGGCTCTGGGCGCCCAGTCTCAAATTCCTGGTGCCGACTACCATTTATTCGTGCCCGACCTCGTGCTGCTGCGACACGGTCGATCCGAGTGGAACGACCTCAATCTCTTTACCGGCTGGCAGGACGTAGATCTGTCGCCCGCCGGAGAAGCCGAGGCCCGGGTGGCCGGCGAACTGCTGGGCCAGGCCGAGTTGGACCTGCGCGTGGTGCACACCTCGGTGCTTACCCGGGCTATCCGCACCGCCAATATTGCCCTCGACAGCGCCGGGAGATCCTGGCTGTCCGTGCGGCGCAGCTGGCGTCTCAACGAGCGCCACTACGGCGATCTCACCGGCAAGGACAAGAAGCAGACGGCCGAGGAGTTCGGGCTTGAGCAGGTCAAAGTCTGGCGACGCTCCTTTGACGTGGCCCCGCCGCTACTCCCCCTGGATGATCCGCGGAACAATGGCTTCGATCCGCGCTATCGCGACGTGGCGGCCGATCTCATTCCGCGCACCGAGTGCCTGAAGGATGTGGTCGCGCGCGCCACGCCCTACCTGCGCGACGTCATCAGTGAGGACATCCGCAGCGAAGGGGTGAAGGGCGGTGCGGTATTGGTGGTTGCGCACGGCAACTCGCTACGCGCGCTACGCATGGTCTTAGAGAACATCGGGGAGAACGAGATCACCGAGATCGAGATCCCCACCGGCATCCCGTATCACCTCACCCTCGATCACGAGCTCAACGTCCTGGCGGCGAACTACCTCGGCGACCCCGAGGCCGCTCTGCGAGCAGCCGAGGCAGTCGCGCGCCAGGCCGGCTAACTAGAGGGCGTCGGGCCCTCGCTCGTTGGTGCGAATTCGCACCACGTGTTCCACGTCGGTGACCCACGCCACCCCGTCGCCCACCGTGTCGGTGCGCGCGGCGTTGACGATCGCCTCGATGAGCTGGTCGACCAACTCATCGGTGCAGATGACCTCGATGCGAATCTTGTCGACGAAGTCGAACATGTACTCCTTGCCGCGAAAGACCTCGACGTGACCGCCGGTGCGGCCAAATCCCTTGACCTGGCCCACCGTGAGACCGGTCACACCGGCCTGCTTCACCGCTTCTTTGACCTCATCGAGT
>DATHNV010000006.1:0-2237 GCA_035485615.1 Acidimicrobiales bacterium | reverse complement strand
AGCCAATGAAGTTGACGTGAATGTCGGGCAGGTCGTCGTCCGTGACACGCGGTAACACGTTGACCCAGCCTCGACCGTCGGCGACGGTGTCGAGCGCCATCAGTGCGTCGCGCGTGTCTTCGTTGAAATAGAGGCGCGTCTTCTTCGTCACGGCGTCGCCCGATGAGTGGTCGCCACAATCTGAGCGCCCGGGCGATACGCGAGGTGCGCCGCACGCGGCGCGTCGAGTATCGCAAAGTTGGCGCACGCCCCCACGCCCAAGTGGCCGACGTCACTTCGCCGCAGCGCCAGGGCCCCGCCCTTGGTCGCGGACCACAGTGCCTCGTCGACGCTCATCGCCATCTCGCGTACCGCGAGGGCAATGACAAAGGCCATGCTCGTCACGTACGACGAGCCGGGATTGCAGTCGGTCGCGAGCGCGACGGTGGCGCCCACGTCAATGAGTCGCCGCGCCGAGGGATAGGGCGAGCGGGTCGAGAACTCCGCTCCCGGCAGCAAGGTCGCGACGGTCGCCGAACCCGCCAGCATCTCAATATCGGAGTCCTCTAAGTAGGTGCAGTGGTCTACGCTGGCGCACTCCAGGTCGACGGCTAAGGCAATCGCTCCACTGTGGGCGAGTTGGTTGGCGTGCAGTCGAGGGGCGAGTCCCAAGTCGCGCGCGCGAAGCAGGATCGTCCTCGCCTCGTCGACGCTAAAGGCCCCGCGGTCACAGAACACGTCGGCCCACTTGGCGTGGGGGGCACAGGCCTCGAGCATGGTGGTAGTGAGCAGATCCAGGTACCCGTCTCGGTCGGAGGCGAACTCCGGGGGCACGACGTGAGCGCCCAACCACGTGCGCTCACTGGTGAAGTCGCCCGCCACCTCGAGACACCGCACTTCGCCCTCGGTCGTGAGTTCGTAGCCCGACTTGATCTCGAGCGTCGTGACTCCCCCGGCGCGCAACTCGCTCACCCGCTCCGCCGCGCCGTTGCGCAGTTGCTCAACCGTCGCGGCGCGCGTGGACGCCACCGTGCGTGCAATACCGCCACCGTCGTAGCGACGCCCGGCCATGCGCGCTTCGAACTCGTCGCTGCGCTCGCCGGCGAAGACCAGATGAGTGTGCGAGTCGACGAATCCGGGAATCACTGCCGCACCACGGGCGTCGATCGCCTCGTCGGCGTCGGGCGCGTCGGCGTTCGCACCGACCCAAAGAACCTGCTCGTCATCGACTACGAAGGCGGCGTCGTGGAGTCGGCCGAGACTCGTTTCATCGCCGAGTGCGGGATCGTTGGTCGTCAGCTCGCCGACATTGGTAACGACGAGTGTGCTCACGAATCCTCGCGCATGGGCACCCGAAGTCCGGTCGCCTCGGCCGTCTCGTCGGCGATGTCGTAGCCCGCGTCCACGTGTCGCAGTACTCCCATGGCCGGGTCGTTGGTGAGCACACGGCGTACCTTCTCGCCCGCGAGCGCGGTGCCGTCGGCGACGCATACCTGGCCCGCGTGGATCGAGCGTCCGATACCCACGCCGCCACCGTGATGGATCGAGACCCAGGTGGCACCCGAGGCGGTATTCACCAGCGCGTTGAGCAATGGCCAGTCCGCGATGGCGTCCGAGCCGTCCAGCATCGACTCGGTCTCGCGATATGGGGAGGCAACCGATCCGGCGTCTAAGTGGTCACGTCCGATGACGAGCGGCGCGCTGACCTCGCCGTTCGCGACCAGGTCGTTAAAGGCGGCTCCCGCTTTGTCGCGCTCCTGGTACCCGAGCCAGCAGATGCGCGCGGGAAGCCCCTGGAAGGCGACGCGCTCCTGCGCCTTGGTGATCCACCGGCGCAGCAGGTCGTTCTCGGGGAACAGATCGAGCACCGCTCGGTCGGTGCGGTAGATGTCCTTCGGGTCACCGGAGAGCGCGGCCCAGCGAAAGGGCCCTTTCCCTTCGCAGAACAGCGGACGAATGTACGCAGGAACGAAGCCCGGGTAGTCGAACGCGCGCGTGTACCCACCCAGTTGGGCCTCGCCGCGCAGGGAGTTGCCGTAGTCGAAGACCTCAGCCCCCTCGTCCATGAAGCCCACCATGGCTTCCACGTGACGCACGATCGACGCCCTCGCACGATCAGTGAACTCCTCGGGCTTCTTCTCTGCGTAGTCGTGCCAGTCGTTGAGGTCGATGTCGTCGGGCAAGTAGCTGAGTGGATCGTGCGCCGAGGTCTGATCGGTCACGATGTCCACTTCCACCCCTCGACGCAACAGCTCAGG
>DATHNV010000005.1:0-3227 GCA_035485615.1 Acidimicrobiales bacterium | reverse complement strand
ATCTTTGGTCGCTCCGCCACAATCGTGACGTCGGCCGATTCCGGGCGAAATCTTTCGGCGCGCACGAGGGCAACCGTGGCTTCAAGCAGCCATCGCGACGAGACGTCGCGGTACGCGGGGTCGCTATCGGGAAAGTGGCGTCCGAGGTCGCCGAGATTCGCGGCGCCCAACAACGCGTCACAGAGTGCGTGCGTCGCGGCGTCGGCGTCGGAGTGTCCAACGAGCCCAGGACCCTCGGGCACGAGTACGAGCCCCAGCCAGAGTTCGCGCTCGGGGTCATCACTAAATCGGTGCACGTCGATGCCCTGGCCGATTCTCATGAGTGACTCCCCGCGCTCAGGCGATCGACATCACTCGGATGAGTGATCTTGAGATTCGTCGCTTCGCCCGGAATGACCACCACGAGCCCGCCGATGGCCTCAACGAGCCCGGCGTCGTCGGTCGCGACATCACTGGCGGCGTGCGCTCGTTCCAAGACGTCGCGGCGAAAGCCTTGCGGAGTCTGGACGGCGACGAGTTCGTCGCGATCCAGGGTCTCGGCGACGACGCTCAGGTCTCCTTCGCGGGTCACGCGTTTGATGGTGTCAGCCACGGCCAGACCAGGAATGACCGCGTCCGCACCGTCTTCGATGGCACGCACGATCGCACGGAAGAGTTCGACCGAGGCGTTGGGCCTCGCCGCATCGTGAACGATCACGACGTCAGCGTCACCGCAGTGAGCCAGACCATTGCGAACCGACGCGGCTCGTGAATCGCCCCCCGTGACAACCAGGTCCGCCCCTTCGCCATCCCCGCTATACCCCTCGGGCACGACGAGAACGACGAAATCGGAGACTGCCCGAGCGCGAGTCACGCTGCGCGCAGCCACGGTGTCACCGTCAATGAAGAGAAACTGCTTTTCACCGCCGAAGCGGGTACCGCGACCCGCGGCCACTACGACGGCCGCGACAGACACGGCTAGGGCAGGACCGAGGCGAGCTTTTCTTCAGCCGCTTCCGTGTCCACGTTGAGGGCGAAGGTCAACTCGGACACAAGGATCTGGCGAGCGCGCGTCAGCATGCGCTTTTCACCGGCACTCAGTCCCTTGTCCTTGTCCCGAATGGAGAGGTTCCGCACGACTTCCGCCACCTGGTAGATGTCGCCCGAACGCAGCTTCTCGGAGTGGTTCTTAAAGCGGCGCGACCAGTTGGTGGGCATGCGCGCTTCCTTCTTGCGCAGCACGGCAAAGACTTCCTCGACCTCTTCGTCGTTGATGACGTCGCGCAAGCCGACGGACTCGGCGTTGGCGACCGGTACCATCAGGACCAGGTCGGTGTAGGCGACCTTGAGCTTCAAATAGTCCTGTTTAACGTCAAAAGCCGTCATTTTCTCGATTTTTTCCACGGTACAGGCTCCGTGGTGGGGGTAGACCAGACGGTCTCCCTTTTTGTACTTGCGTGGCGCAGTCATTGCCTAGGGCTCCTCAGAGGGCAACGCCCACACAATTTGGGGGCGTTTGGGGGATTAACTATTTTAGCAGATTTTCAGGCTTTCGTGACGGGTGAAGGGGCTTCATTCGCCCCGACGCGCTCCCTGAAGCGCGAAAGCAACGACCGTCAGTTGATGTCGAACTCGTTGCCCTCGGGGTCCGTCAGGGCGACCGCGTAGTGGTCCGCACCCTCTGTCAACTCCTCGTCAAGGTCGCTCAACAGCGTTGCGCCGAGATCGCACAGTCGGCGGGCCTCCGCGTCCACCCGTACCTTGCGGGTTTCAATGGGCTCATCCCGGCTGCCGCTGGCATGGATGTCGATGTGGAGCCGATTGCTCGTCGTCTTTCGGTCGGGCACCACCTGAATCCAGATGCGGGGTCCGGCGCCGTCGGGATCAATGATGCAGTCCGTGCCCCGACCCTGCCAGGACTCCGGCAGACCCATGTCGCGGCGCCAGTCGTCCCAGGTGGCGAAGCCAGCTGGCGGAGCCTCCAGCACGTAGCCCAGGGCTTCGGCCCAAAAACGCGCGAGCACTTCCGGGTGACCGACGCAGTTGATGACGAGCTGATAGTTGACGGCCATGGATCTCCTCTGCGACAGCGCGACGCACTGCGCCAGGATCAGTATGTCGAGAGCCTGTCTCGCGCCGCGAATCCTCCGACCTGAAGGCCCGTTAGTCTCGCCACAGCACGTCGAAGGGCGGATCTATGAAGGCAGCGGTCTACTACGAGAACGGCGCGCCCAGCGTCTTTCGCTACGAGGACGTACCCGACCCGACGCCGGGCGACGACGAGATCCTGATTCGAGTCGAAGCCGTCAGCGTCGAGGGTGGCGACACTCTGAATCGCCTGCGTGGCGATCTGCGCACAACTCCCCACATCGTCGGCTATCAAGCGGCCGGCACGGTGGTCGAGGTCGGCTCGCGAGTTGCGGACTTCGAGGTGGGCGAGCGCGTCGTCACGCTTCACTCCGACGGCTCACACGCCGAACTGCGCACCGCGTATCCCAACTTCGCCTGGAAGATCCCCGAGGGTCTCTCGTCCGAAGTGGCCGCGGCCGTGCCCACCGCTTTTGGCACCGCGCACGACAGTCTCTTCGAGTTCGGCCGCCTGGCACGCGGCGAGACAGCCCTGATTCACGCGGGCGCGAGCGGCGTGGGGATCGCCGCGATTCAGATGGCCAAGCGAGCCGGAGCGACCGTGCTCGCCACCGCGTCGAGCAACGAGCGTCTGGAACGACTCGTCGAGTTCGGACTCGACGCCGGGATCAACTACGTCCAGGAGGACTTCGTCGTTCGGGTTCGCGAGCTCACCGAAGGTCGGGGCGCTGACGTCATCGTTGACTCGGTGGGTGGAGAGAACCTCCAAAAGAGCCTGCGCGCGCTGGCGTATCGGGGCCGGTGCGTGAGCATGGGCGACGCGGGTCGCGACAGCGCGGACGTACTCAACATCGCGCCGATGCGCCAGAACAATCAAAGCTTCACGAGGTACTTTCTCGGCGCGGAGTTGTTCGTGGGCACCCGGGCCTACGCGCAGATCGCCTCGATCCTCGACGACGTCGCGGCGGGCGAGCTGCGCGTCGTCATCGACCGCGCTTTCCCACTTTCCGAGGCCGAAGAGGCTCACGCGTACATCGAGAGTCGACAGGTATTCGGACGGGTGATCCTTATTCCCTAACGCCACTCGTCGGGAATTCCATTAACCGTCGCGCAGTGCTTCACCGGGGCTGATGCGCGCCGTCAGGATCGCGGGCACCACA
>DATHNV010000004.1:0-2790 GCA_035485615.1 Acidimicrobiales bacterium | reverse complement strand
CCAACTACTCACCCTCTCCGGTGGCTCGATCGAGCTGCGCGAAGCCGATGGGGGAGGTCTCGACGCGCGCGTGACGTTGCGTCGCGTCTGATCGGGCCGGTGCCGCCGAGAATTACTCCAGACCGCGCAGGTTCGACGGGCCGACGAGGGGATCCACGGCGGCGGCGTTCCAGTCGGTGCGCGGACACGTGAAGAGCACGTAAAAGGCCTCGACGATGGCGTTGTAGTTCACTCGCCAACCCACAAAGTCGCGCCACGCGGCGTCGCGGTCAGCCAGTATCGGCACGCCGCTGCGCGTGAGTCGATCGAGCACGATGTCGAACTCCTCGCGGGTGATCGCAATCGGAACCTTTTGGCGAAAGTCGGTGGGGTAGGGCACTTGGAAGTAGTCGGCGATCCGTCGCAGGGTCAACCAACCCGCGCGAATGCACAGACCCGCGGTCGGTGAGGGTTCAGCGTCCACCGCGGCCTGAAACAGTGCGGCGGCGTCGAGGACACTCGCGAGCCCGCCGATCCAGGTCTGGGTGGGATTGGGTGAGCGGTAGTAGTTGAGCAGCACGACGGTCGTGTGAGTCTCGCCCACGTCAATGAACCACTGCTCCCACTCGCGCCAGAGCTCGTCCAGTCGAGCGTACGAGTCGACGCTCGCGGCGATCTCGAGTACGCCCCACGGAGTGGCGGGGATGCCCGCGCGCACCGTCAATCGCGAGACGGCGTACTCGCGGCGCTGGAACGACTGGTAGAGAGCCGGGATGAATGCGATGAGGAGCGCGAGCAAAGTAAGGCCGATCCCCGCCTCAACGCACTCCAGAATCGTGAACGAACCGTGATTAACGATGTCGACGCCCAGACTGACGATTGTTGAACCGGACGTGGCGAACGCCGACGAAAACGAACTGTCGCCGGCCGATACGTAGATGAACGCGAATGCCACAGCACTGAGGCCGACCCACACGACTTGATACATGAGCAGGGTGATCGATGGGAAGAGCGACAGGATGTGATCCTGCGTCGCGTACGATTTGCCTCTGGCGAGGAGGCGAAAGACTGTGGCGATCGATCGTGCGGTGTACTTGCTCAGTCGAACGTTCGCGAGTCGCGGCAGCAGGAACGTTCGTACCGCGGCGTCAAGGACGACCAGCTGGAGTGCCAAGCCCACGACACTGCAGACGACACGGACCCACACGCTCACGCGATATCACCCGAGAACTTGCGATCTGCGCGCTTCATGAGAAGGAAATTAGCCGAGAGCGTTCGCTCTCCCCTCATTCACTACTCCTCGAGAGCTTCGTCGGCCGTGAGATCGGCGGCCGGGTCGGCCTCGAGCCGCGCGTCGGGAATCTCGACGCCGCTGCGCACCGAGCGGCCGTACGTCCCGTCGTCGAGTCGGGCGAGTGCGCGTTCGACGCTCGCCAGTCGCAGGCGCAGGCCTTCGGCGACGGCGTCGTCTTCGGCCTCGCCCGTCAGGGCGACTTGG
Source organism: Acidimicrobiales bacterium (assembly GCA_035485615.1). Classification (GTDB taxonomy): domain Bacteria; phylum Actinomycetota; class Acidimicrobiia; order Acidimicrobiales; family RAAP-2; genus RAAP-2. Next base: position 1,313 of record DATHNV010000004.1, on the reverse strand, counting down.
GGATCCGTCCAGTCACCCGGTTCACCGCTACTCTCGCGCTCCTCTTCGCCGGCCTCATCAGTGTTCGCCAGAAGGGCTTGGAGTTGCTGTTTCTCCTCGTTCAGTCGGGCTCGCGCGGTGTCCGTATCCATGACATCTCCTCTTTGTGATGCAGCCGAGGTTACTGTCTGGGCCACTGCCGATTCTCAGGGAACTATGAGGTCGTCGCGGAGGGGTCTGTGGGCCGTCATGGTGCAAACCGTGATCTCGAAAAGTTCTGAGCGTGCACGGACGGGGGTCTGGGGCACACTAAAATTCTCCTTGTATCGCCGACACGAATGGCCGGTTGGTATGCAGAGTGCCCTATACGAAAGGATCGGCCATCGTGACCCGAGAGAGTACTCATCTTGAGCGTTCTTTAGATGACCGCGTCGGCCTGTGGCCCCGGCGGGTCCTGTCACCCACGTCCTCTCCGCTCGGGGACTACTACCACGGGGGAATACCCAGCCAGGACACGATTGAGACGCTCTTTCCGCCCATCGCGGACTACGCCATTCTCTCGGACTGCGAAAACAGCCTGCTGATCGCACCCACCGGGGCGATCGAGTGGATGTGTATCCCCAAGCCCAATGACCCCAGCGTCTTTGGCACGTTGCTTGACCGCGCCGCCGGTTCGTTCCGTTTGGCGCCGGCCGACAGCGCGGTGCCGGCCCACCGTCAGTACGTCCCGGGCACCATGGTGCTGGCCACCACGTGGCAGACGCGCAGCGGTTGGCTGATCGTGAATGACTTTCTCGCGGTTGCGCCGTGGTACCGCATGGGTGATCGTTCGGCTCATCACCGTCGCACGCCGGGGGACTTTGACGCCAAGCACGTGCTCATTCGCACCGCCACGTGTCTGCACGGCAGTGTTGACGTGGTGCTCAACTGCGAGCCGTCGTTTGACTACGGACGAATCGACGCCGAGTGGGAGTACGCCGGTACGACCTATGAGACCGTGCACACCACGAACTCCGATTCTTTGCGGCTCACCCTCACCGGCGACATGCGATTTGGCATCGAGGGTCGGGCCGTTCGCGCGCGTCATCGCCTCACCGAAGGCGAGACGACCTTTGCGGTTCTGAGCTGGACCGACGCGCCGTCGCCGACGAGTCGCGCCGAGGTCGACACCTGTCGAGCTGAGACGAGTCGCTTCTGGCGAGGATGGGTCGACGGGGGTCACTTCCCAGACCACCCGTGGCGCGAGTACCTCCAGCGCAGCGCCCTCACCCTGAAGGGGTTGACCTATGCGCCGTCAGGCGCGCTGCTCGCTGCACCCACCACGTCACTCCCCG
>DATHNV010000003.1:0-2329 GCA_035485615.1 Acidimicrobiales bacterium | reverse complement strand
TTCCTTTGAGCATCTCCACGTCTCGGGTTACCTCTTGCTCGACCCGTCCACGCGCGCCGTGGCGGTATCCGCGTTGGCCCTCGCCAGGAGCCGTGGGGCCACGACGTCGATCGACGTGTGTTCGGTGGCGCCCCTACGAGTACTGACGCCGCACGTGTTTCTCGAGGCCGCCATCGGGGCCACCTTTCTGTTCGCGAACGAGGAAGAAGCCCTCACGCTGAGTGGCCAGGACGACGCGGCGAGTGCGCTTGAGTTTCTTGCGACGCGTTTCGACGAGGTCGTCGTCACGCGTGGAGCGACCGGGGCGATGGCCGCGCGCGGCGAGACGCGCGTAGAGGCCGCCGGTCTCGACGTGGTGGCACTGGATACGACGGGCGCGGGTGACGCCGCAACCGGCGCGTACCTCGCTGCACGGTTGCGCGGAGACTCGATGGAGGTCGCTCTGGGTGCGGCGATGGTCGCCGGCGCGAGTGTGGTGGAAGACCTGGGTGCGAGCTAGCCCGGTATGTAGGGCTTGCCGTCGGCGGCGGGCGGGCGCACTCGGCCGATAAGGCCCGCGACCACGGCGATCGTGATCAAGTACGGGAACATCTGGAGCACGTAGATCGAAACCGGCACCTGGTAGGTGACGAGTTCGTAGGAGAGGTACACCGAGAGCCCGAAGATGATCGACGCGACGAGCGCGCCCGAGGGGCGCCACTTGCCAAAGATCATGGCGGCCAGGGCGATGTAGCCCAGTCCCGAGGTGTAGCCGACCTGGAACTGACCTTGGGTCGCCATAAAGGCCACGCCGCCCAGTCCCGCGATCGCGCCACCCAGGATCACGTTGATGTAGCGCAGGCGAATCACGTGGATGCCCACCGTCGCGGCCGCCTGCGGGTGTTCACCCACCGCGCGCACGTGCAGGCCGTACTGGGTCTTAAAGAGCGCGAAGGAGACGACGAAGATGAGCACGATCATCGCGTACCAGAAGCCTGATTGATTGAAGAAGACCGGCCCGATGAGCGGGATCTTGTAGAGCAAGGGAATCGCCAGGTTGGGTGCGGTGTTGCCGGTGTTGAAGTTGGGAAACGGCGTGAGTACCTGGAGGTTGAGGTACGACGAGAGGCTCGAGAGCATGGTCACGAGCACGATGCCCACGATGATCTGGTCGGTCTGATAGCGCAGGGAGAAAAAGGCCAGCAGCGCGCCGATCAGGCCACCGATCACGATGCCCCCCACCGCGGCGTAGAAGAAGTTGCTCGTCGTCGAGGCGATCATGCTGCCGAGGAACGCTCCCGCGATGAACTGGCCCTCGATGGCGATGTTCACGACACCGGAGCGCTCGCACATGATGGCCGAGAGTGAGCCAAACACGAGCACCATGACCGTCGCGCTCGCGCCCACCAGCAGCGAGGTGACGTTGATGAAGTTGATCGGCGAGGGTCCCGGACCCCGCGAGGCCCACACCAGCAAGGTGAAGAGAAAGAGTATCGAGACGATGCCGAATCGACCCATCACAAAACGTCGCGGCCGACGCCACAGGACCTCGACGCCGATGAGAATCATGACGACGCCGATGGCGATGTTGGTCCAGTGGGCGTCGAACGTCAGTGCACCCGTGTGCCACGGCGCGTTCACGATGCTCAGCGGGTCGAAGGTCAGTTGCGAGTGCGAACCCGCGCGGGTCCCGAGGCCAAAGACAAAGAGTGAGAACAGGCCGGTCGCGATGATGATCCCACCGATGACGGGCGTGCGGCGATTGCGCGCGACCGGCTCCCTCGGTCGTAGGACCTCCGCCACGTCGTCGATCACGCTCATGAGCCCCACCCCGTGGTGGACAGCGTGATCATGGACGTGGGCGCCTTCTTCAGCCGGAAGATCTCCTTGACGAGAACCGGTGTCGCCACAAAGAGCACGATGGCCGACTGGATCACGGTGGCGAGGTCCAGGGGGATGCCGGTGAGAGCTTGCATGTTGCGTCCGCCCACACCGAGGGCCGAGAACAGAATCGAGGCCCACACGATCCCCATGGGACGATTACGCCCGAGCAGCGCAATGGTGATGGCGGTAAAGCCAATGCCGGCCGTGCCGATGAGGAAACCACCGTCGATGTAGTGCGTGGTGCTCGCGACCTGCACGTAGCCGGCCAGACCGGCCAGACCCCCCGAGATGAGAAACACCACGATGACGACGACCTTGGCGTTGATACCCGAGGCGCGCGCGGCCAACGGGTTGGCCCCGGTCACCCGAAAGTCGAAGCCGAGTGACGAGCGATTGAGCAGCCACCACGCAAAGACCACCACGATCGCCGCCACGAAGACGCCGTAGCTCACGCGCAGACCGGAAC
>DATHNV010000002.1:0-2542 GCA_035485615.1 Acidimicrobiales bacterium | reverse complement strand
GATCGACGCTGCGTCGATTCTCAAGCCCATGCTCGCGCGCGGCGAGCTCCAGACCGTCGGTGCCACCACGATCGACGAGTACCGCAAGCACATCGAAAAAGACGCCGCCCTCGAGAGGCGCTTTCAGCCGGTCAAGGTGGAGCAGCCCTCGGTCGCCATGACCATTGAGATCCTGAAGGGCCTGCGCGAGGTCTACGAGGAGTTCCACGCCGTCAAGATCACCGACCAGGCGCTGGTGGCCGCGGCCAACATGTCCGATCGTTACATCTCGGACCGCTTCTTGCCCGACAAGGCCATCGACCTGATCGACGAGGCGGGCAGCCGCCTGCGTATCCGGCGCATGGACACGCCGGCCGCCGCCAAGTTGATCGACACCGATCTTCTGAAGCTCCGTCGCGAGAAGGAGTCCGCCCTGGACTCGGGTCACCTCGACCAGGCCAAGGCCCTCGACCAAAAGGAACAAGAGCTCATCGCCAAGCGCGACGAACTCGACGCGGCGGCGCTCACCCCGGGTGGCGAGCCCTTCGACCTAGTGGACGAGGAGACAATCGCCGAGGTGCTGGCGGTGTGGACGGGCATCCCGGTCTATCGCTTGACCGAAGAAGAGACCGTGAAGTTGCTGCGCATGGAGGACGAACTCCACAAGCGCGTGATCGGACAGGACGAGGCCGTGACCTCCCTCAGTCGGGCTATTCGTCGTACGCGCGCGGGTCTCAAAGACCCCAAGCGTCCGGGTGGATCGTTCATCTTCCTCGGCCCCACCGGCGTGGGCAAGACCGAGCTCGCCAAGACGTTGGCCGAGTTCCTCTTTGACGACGCCGACGCGCTGATTCAACTCGACATGTCCGAGTACATGGAGAAGCACTCGGTCTCGCGCCTCGTTGGTTCGCCTCCCGGGTACGTCGGCTACGACGAGGGCGGTCAGTTGACCGAGGCCGTGCGCCGCAAGCCGTTCTCGGTGGTGCTGTTCGACGAGGTCGAAAAGGCGCACCCCGATGTCTTTAACACCTTGTTGCAGATTCTCGAAGACGGTCGTCTCACGGACTCTCAGGGTCGCGCGGTGGACTTTAAGAACACGATTCTCATCATGACCTCCAACCTTGGAACCTCCGACCTTCGCAAGGCCGCGATCGGCTTTGGCAAGGGCTCGGACTCCGTGAGTCACGAGCGCATGAAGGAGAAGGTCAACCAGGCTCTAAAGGCGCACTTCCGCCCGGAGTTTCTGAACCGTATCGACGACACGATTGTCTTCCACGAGCTCACGCGGGAAGAAGTCATCGCGGTGGCCGATCTGTTCATCACTCGCCTGCGTGACCAGTTGGGCACCCAGGGACTCGGCCTGGAGTTGTCGGCCAAGGCGCAGAGTTACCTCGCCGAGAAGGGCTACGACCCCGAGTTGGGGGCGAGGCCGCTGCGTCGTGCGATCCAGCAGTACGTGGAGGACGCGTTGAGCGAGAAGATTCTGTTCAAGGAGTTCCACGCGGGCCAGACCATTGTGGTCGATGCCGCAGAGGGCGAAGACGGAACGTACCTCACTTTTGAAGGTGTCGAGGGCCTGCCGCCCTCGGTGGACTTCGAAGACACAGCCAACGCGTAGTCGCGTCACAGTCCCCCTCTAACTTGGCGGGCGTGAAGGCCCACGTCCGCTACGTCTGTCGACACTGCGGAACGAGCGCGCCACGTTGGCAGGGTCGTTGTGGTGCCTGCGCGCAGTGGAACTCGCTGGACGAGGTGAGTGGTCCTACGCCGACGCGCAACCGTGTGGCGACGAGTGCCCTGCGCGACGTGAGTTGTGAGGCGAGTGAGCTGGTGTCCTCGGGGATCGGCGAGCTCGATCGGGTACTCGGCGGCGGCTTCGTTCCCGGATCGACCACGCTGCTGTTCGGCGAGCCGGGCGTGGGCAAGTCCACTCTCGCGTTGCTCGCACTGCGCGCGCTAAGCGTTCGGGGCGAGAACGTACTGCTCATCGCCGCCGAGGAGTCCGCGACGCAAGTGGCCCTGCGCGCTCGGCGTTTCGGTGAAGTGCCCGCGGGCCTCGAGATCGCCACGACCACGAGCATCGATGATGCCGCCGATCTGCTCGCCTCGGCGCCCCGAGCGCTCTGCGTCGTCGACTCGATCTCGGCGATGAGTGACGACGCGTTGGCCAGTGCGTCGGGTTCGGTCCCGCAGATTCGTAACGGGGCGGAGCGCCTGTGTGCCGCGGCGAAATCAATGGGGACGGCGCTACTGCTCATCGGTCACGTCACCAAGGACGGCGAACTGGCGGGTCCGCGCGCGCTCGAGCACCTCGTGGACACCGTCGTACGCATCGAGGGCGATCGTCATGGCACGTTGCGCATAGTGCGCGCGCAGAAGCACCGCTTCGGCCCGACCGGTGAAGTGGGGCTCTTTGAGATGGTGGGCGAGGGTCTGCGCGAACTCCTCGACACTTCGGTGCTTCGTGGAGCGCGACTGGACGTGCCCGGGGTCGTCCTCACGGTCACCAACGACGGCTCGAGGTCGTTCTTGGTCGAGATTCAGGCGCTGGTCGCGCACGCGT
>DATHNV010000001.1:0-2431 GCA_035485615.1 Acidimicrobiales bacterium | reverse complement strand
CGCGCGATCTGGCTGATGCTGCCCGCCGCTATCACCGGAGAGATCCTCGATGAGGTGGCGGCGTTGCTGTCACCCGGCGACATCGTGATCGACGGGGGCAACTCCTACTACCAAGACGACATCGAGCGGGCCAAGGTCCTTGCGACGAAAAGCCTGCACTACGTGGACTGTGGCACCAGTGGCGGCGTGTGGGGTCTTGAGCGCGGCTTCAGCCTGATGATCGGCGGCGAAGAGGACATCGTCACGCACCTCGACCCGATCTTTAAGACGATTGCGCCCGGCAACGACGGCCTCGAACCCACGCCCGGGCGCCCCGAGGGCGACACTGCGGCCCAGGGATACTTGCGCTGCGGTCCCAACGGCGCCGGACACTTCGTCAAGATGGTCCACAACGGCATCGAGTACGGCATGATGGCCTCGATCGGCGAAGGACTCAGCATTCTCAAGCACGCCAACGTCGGCAAGACGACGGCCGCGGCCGACGCGGAGACCTCACCGGTCTCGAACCCCGAGTACTACCAGTACGACTTCAAACTTGACGACGTCGCCGAGGTGTGGCGCCACGGATCGGTGATCAGTTCCTGGCTCGTCGATCTCACCGCCGACGCCCTCACCGCCTCGCCCGATCTCGACCAGTACAGCGGACACGTCTCGGACTCGGGCGAGGGACGTTGGACGGTGGAAGCCGCCATCAACGAGTCCGTGCCCGCTCCGGTCATCGCGGCTTCTCTGTGGCAGCGCTTTGAGTCGCGCGGCGAAGGTGAGTTCACGGCCAAAGTGCTCTCGGCCATGCGCGCCGGCTTTGGGGGGCACGTCGAGAGGTCGTCGTAGTGCCACACGACCTCCAGGTCTTCGAGGACACCACGGCTCTCGCCCAAGCAGCCGCTTCCTTCATCGCCGATCGCGCGCGCAGCGTGCAGGCTCGAGGAGCAACTTTCACGATGGCCCTAAGCGGGGGCAAGACGCCCTGGGCCACCTTCGACCGGCTGGCGAAGGAACCGCTGGACTGGGACGCCACGCTCGTATACCAAGTCGACGAACGAGTCGTTCGCGAGGACAACGACCTGCGAAACCTGAAGAATCTGCGCGCCGCGCTGTCCTCCACGGGAGCGCCGATCGTGGCGATGGACGTCGACAGCGATGACCTCGAAGAGGCCTGTCGTCGCTACGCCGCCCAGCTGCCAGAGTTCATCGACCTCATCCAACTGGGCATCGGCCCCGACGGGCACTGCGCCTCGCTCATTCCCGGCGATCCGGTCTTGGCCGTCATCGACCGGCTAGTCGCACTGGCCGGTCCCTATCAGGACACGATGCGTATGACCCTCACCTATCCCGCCATCGCCCGCGGGAACCAACTCCTCTGGCTGGTGAGTGGTGAGGACAAGCGCGACGCCCTCGCGAAACTGCTCTCCAACGACCCGTCCATTCCCGCCGGTCGAGTGGGACCCGTCTCGTCTCTCGTCTTGGCGGATCGCGCCGCCATGGGCTCATGACCTCGAAGAAACCACAACTAAAGGAAAGATCGTGACCCCCTCCCCCGAGTCCGCTTCGGTCAGCTCGCGTCCCCGACCCGATAACCACGTCATCGTCGTCTTTGGCATCACCGGGGACCTCGCGCGTCGAAAGATCCTCCCGGGCCTCTATCACCTCGCGGTCGCCGGCTTGCTACCCGAGAAGTACCGGATCGTGGGTTGCGGTCGACCGACCTCCAAGATGAGTCACGACGAGTTCCGCTCGTACGCGTACGACGCGGTGAACCAGTTCGCCCAGAAGACCCCGACGTACAAGGAGTGGGCCGAGTTCTCCTCCAACCTCACCTACGCCATCGACCCCGCGGAGGGCCCCGAGAGCCTGCCGGTCGTGGTCGCCGAAGCCGAAGCGGCCATCGGGGGCGCGGTGCGACGGCTCTTTCACTTGGCCATCCCACCCGACGCCATGCACGACGTGATCTCGATGTTGGGCACCCAAGGTCTCAACAAGAACGCGCGCATCGTTTGCGAGAAGCCCTTTGGCACCGACCTCGACTCGGCGCGCAAGCTGAACGCCGAGATCGACGAGTACTTCGATGAGTCCCAGGTCTTTCGCATTGACCACTTCTTGGGTAAGGAGTCGATCGACAACATCCTGGCGCTGCGTTTCGCCAACGAGCTCTTTGAGCCACTGTGGCGGCGCAGCCACGTGCGCTACGTGCAGATCGACGTACCCGAGACCCTCTCGATTGAGGGCCGCGGCGCGTTCTACGAGGGCACCGGAGCGTTCCGGGACATGGTCGTCACGCACCTCTTTCAGGTGCTCGGCATCTTGGCGATGGAACAGCCCACCTCACTTACCGCGAAGCCCCTGCGCAACGAGATCAATAAGGTCTTTGAGTCGCTGCGGGTCCTCGATCCCGTCACCGTGCTGCGCGGCCAGTACGACGGGTATCTCGACG